>CAVBHI010000142.1:0-4769 GCA_963595115.1 bacterium | reverse complement strand
CCCAAGCATATCGCGGCACTGTGCTCCGGCACGCGCTATGTTCCTGCTGATGGCGTTCGCGTCATCGGCGAACGCATCAACCCGACCGGTAAAAAGCGCTTTCAAGCCGCTCTGCGGGAGCATAATCTGGACTACATCATTGACCAGGGTATGCAGCAGGCGGATGCCGGTGCACATATCTTGGATGTCAATGTCGGCTTGCCGGGCATCGACGAAAGAGCCACTATGCTGGAAGTCACCAAGGAGCTGCAAAGCCTGATCGACCTGCCGCTTCAGTTGGATTCCAACATTGCCGATGTGCTGGAAGCCTCTCTGCGCTGCTACAATGGCGTTCCGATGATTAACTCAGTCAACGGTGAGGAACAGAGCTTGAACGCCATCCTTCCGCTTGTCGCCAAGTATGGTACGATGGTTGTCGGTCTGACGCTGGATGAAAACGGCATTCCGGATACCGTGGATGGTCGCGTTGCCATTGCCCGCCGCATTGTGGAGCGCGCCGCACAGTATGGCATTCCGCCGTATCACATCGCCATCGACTGCCTGACGCTGACGGTTTCGTCCGAACCGGCAGGCGCGATGCAGACACTGGAAGCCCTGCGCCGCGTCAAGCAGGAGCTGGGTGTGAAAACCTGTCTGGGCGTATCGAATATTTCGTTTGGTCTGCCGCAGCGCATTAAAGTCAACTCACACTTCCTCGCCCTCGCGATGCACGAAGGTCTGGACTTCCCGATTATCAACCCGAATCTTCCGGCTATGATGCAGGCAGTGGATGTTCACAACCTGCTGCATCAGCAAGATCCCGGCTGCGTCAACTACATTGAAAAATATGCCGTTCCGGTGGATGCACCTGCTTCCACTGCTTCGGGGGAGGAAAAAGGGATGGACATCGGCACTGCCGTCCTCAAGGGACTGGGGGAGGAGTGTGCCGCCGCCACGCGCCGACTGCTGGAAACCGTCGCTCCGCTGGACGTTGTCTCACAGCATCTGATTCCATCGCTGGACGTTGTCGGCGAGCTGTTTGAGGAGAACAAGATCTTTCTGCCGCAGCTTATTCGCTCGGCAGAAGCAGCCAGCTTCGGCTTTGATGTTGTGCGCAACAGCTTTGGACAGAGCGGTGATGCACAGCCATCGTCCGATTCGGTTATCCTCGCCACGGTTAAGGGGGATATTCACGACATCGGCAAAAATATTGTCAAGGTCGTCATGGAAAACTACGGCTACCATATGATTGACCTCGGACGAGATGTTCCGCCGGAGAAAGTGGTGGAAACCGCCTTGGGACAGAACGTCAAGCTTGTCGGGCTTAGTGCACTGATGACCACAACGCTCGGCGCAATGGCAGAGACCATTCAGGCGCTTCACGACGCCGGTTATACCGGAAAGGTTATGGTCGGTGGCGCTGTTTTGACACCGGAATATGCCGAATCCATCGGCGCAGATTTCTATTGCCGCGATGCAAAGGCATCGGTTGATGCTGCACGCGAGGTATTTGGACATTAAGCGATCCAACAACGAAGCTTCGGCTTGCAGTCACTGAAATTCATTGCGAAAATCAACTTTTTTACAATTGAATAACGTAAAACAGAGAAATTATCCAGCAGCTAGTGTATTCTTTCAATCGTCCACTCCATTCGAGCATGACGAAGCGATGCACTGGCTGCTGGTTGCTTTTTGGGAAACGAGGACAAAACAGGGTAAGAGCTAGGGAAAACCTTGGATTTCTTGCCATGAAACAAGTTTGTTATGAATTTGTCGATGAATGGATGCGCAATGTCAGAGAAAATGTTACATGAAAACCCTTGCGTTTGTCCATGTTATAATAAAATCCTAAACTATTCTAAAAATGGAATTAACAGAAAATATATGCAGTAGAGAGCATGATTTTGAAAAAGATAAGGTGATGGAATATTATAGACACAAATAATGAAATACCTTTGAAAATGGAGAAAGCAGAGCATAATGCTGTTTCAAGCAGGGAATGCGGAGAGAATATTATGACTACCGATGCGGAGCATCGACATCAAATGGAATGCCTAAGGCTGCTGACATAGAGTATGATGTAATTTTTTCATATCATATTACGTGATTTTGTGTATCAGAGCAAATAGGATATTGCACGAAAACTGTACATTTAATACCATGAATGGACGAAGATAATGAGTAAATAGAGGAAAAATAAGATTATTTCTTATTGTATTTGTCATATCGCAGGAAAGCAGAATATAACATATTGAAAGAATTTGGTGAAATGTTAGCATGAGATTTGCATCTGCTTGCTTGCAAGAAGGCGCGGAATATGCTATATAATATACGATAGATAACGATTGTTTGTTTCACAACGCAATGTGTAAAAATTTTAACGTAATATTTATGTTGATTTGCTTGCGGGAGGGTATTGAGATATGCTACTATAAGACTGCTGTAGTTAGTGCTTGCTTATTGAACAGCATAATATTACATAAGAAAAATTGTGTTGTGTCGGTTGGCTTGTTAATATGGCAATCGGTATTTGTGTGAGTATACTTGTCACAAGTAGGAGAATTGTGCGATTTTACAGGCAATGATTGGATTTGATATTCCGGTTCACGGGTAAAACAGGAAACGTGCTTTGAGGTAATCCATAGTTGGGGTATGAATTGCGGCAGTGTGTCATAATTGCCGTATCAGAGGACGTTGCTTGGAGTAGAAGGCAGTAAAAAGGGAACGTGTAAAGACCCTCCGATTTTTTCGGGGGGGGGGTAGTAAGATGAGTGATATAACAAACACAAGCTATAAGATAAACATACTAGATACGAATCATTCAAAGCTGAGATATATGCAAAATATACGCTGGACACTTGTGGGATATGATTTGGTTATATATGCGATAGCAGTTATTATCCTCTTTGTGCTATACAAAGGAACGGATGCGCTATCTTTTGTCGGCATACTTCAGCAAGTATGTCTTTCTGTCGTATGCATCTTTGCAGTGCGCATTTTGGGAAATATTTATGGACAGGTTTGGCGATATGGCGGAATTCAGTGCTATATTCGTTTGTTGTTTATTGATGCGATTGTCTTTGTCGTATATCTGTGTCTGGAATTTTTGCTTCCGATTCAGAGAATTACATTTGCGAGATTGCTCTCGTTGGTTAGCTTGAATCTGTTGGGCGCATTGGCACTTCGTATGATGTACCGTTATGCGTATAAGTGCGCAAATCAGGAAACAATAAAAGGAAAAATTCTTTCGGTATTATTACAGATATTCTCTGGACTGAAAGCCGGAAATGATAAGGAAGTTCAGAAGATTAAAGTCGCTATTATTGGTGCTGGACGAGTGGGCGTCAGTTTGGCAGAAGAGCTTCTTAATAACACGAAGGCGGAATACATACCGAGATGTTTTATTGATATTGATAAAGGAAAGGTTGGACGAGCGATACATGGTGTTCCGGTATTGTCAGAGACAGAAGCGACCTTGCAGCGGCTAAGAGAATTGGAAATACAGGAAATCATTTTTGCGATTCCCTCCATGGATGCCGGAAAAAAGAAAACACTGTATGACTATTATAAAGAGGAAGGCTACAAGTTAAAGGTTTATGACTATCCAACGGTATATACGGCTGGAGGAAAGCGTAATCTTAGAGAATTCGATATTGAAGAGCTTTTGTTTAGAAAACAGTTGGTAGTTTCCGATGAACGAACCGATGCATATTATAAGGGTAAGGTTGTACTTATTACTGGCGGCGGCGGTTCAATTGGCTCAGAATTATGCAGACAGTTGGCGAAAATGCAGCCCAAGAAGATTATTATCCTTGATATTTATGAAAACGGTGCCTATGATCTTCAACAGGAATTAAAGATGGCATATGGAAATCGTCTGGATTTGCAGATTGAAATGTGCTCTATTACACATAAAAAAGCGCTTGAAATTGTGTTTGAAAAATATCATCCACAGATTGTTATCAATGCAGCTGCGCATAAGCATGTTCCGCTCATGGAGCATAACTGTGTGGAAGCGATTTATAACAATGTATTTGGTACACAGAACCTTGTGGAGCTTTGTGAGGAATTTAAAACAGAACGCTTTATGATGGTATCGACCGATAAAGCGGTAAATCCAACCAATGTTATGGGTGCAACAAAGCGGATGTGTGAAATGATCGTACAGAGTGCGAGTACATATGGAACGACAGCATATAGCGCTACACGATTTGGCAATGTACTTGGCAGCGCCGGATCGGTTATACCGCTGTTCAAACGACAGATTGCAAATGGCGGTCCCGTCACTATCACGGATAAGAGAATCATCCGATACTTTATGACAATTAGTGAGGCATCCCAACTCGTTCTTCAGAGCGGCGCGATTGCGAAAAATGGAGAGCTGTTTGTTCTGGATATGGGACAGCCGGTTAAAATCTTGGATTTGGCAGAGAATATGATTCGTTTGTCTGGTGCACAAGGAATTGAAATTGTAGAAATGGGACTGCGACCGGGTGAAAAACTATATGAGGAATTGCTGGTCAGGACAGAGGAGTTGGATAAAACAGAGAACAGTATGATTTTTATTGAAAGAGATACTGCCTTGAGCAAAGAGGAGATCGACAAAAAAATCCAAGCTCTTAGAAATGCTTGTGATACAGGCGATGATCTGCTTGCAAAAGAAGTGCTCCGAAGTGTTGTACCGACATTTAAAAGACCGGAAGAAGTCAATGAACAGAGTGCTTCATAATCATCTTAGAATAGCTGCTGTGTTCTTTGTAGGCGTATATAAAACGTTTGCGGCTTGCTTC
>CAVBHI010000141.1:0-6971 GCA_963595115.1 bacterium | reverse complement strand
CTCAATCGTTCTGAATCTAATTTAGAACAAGAAATGCCGTACATCCGCGAATGCAACAATAAAGTCTATATTCTTCAAACACAAATGGATGACAATAAATATTCCATCTCACAAATCAAACGAGACGGAACAATAATGCCTGTCATCAGCGGAACACTGCCCGAAAGTCAGTTAGGCTCTTCTTGGCATATCTCCGACTTCTATTGTATGGAGTAACATCTCACCCCAAAAATCCAACCAAATCAGCCCGTTGCCCTTGGACAATGGGCTGGTTTTGCGTTGTTTTCCAAAAAATTTCCGCAAAATTCTTTACTTCCCCTCGTACTTTTACTATAATATTAAATTGAGTACGCATACAACGAAACCGAATTAGTGAGGAGAATCTGCTTTGGCACTGATCGAATTTGAAGAATATAAACAGAAACTGAATAATCTGAAGCCGGATCTGGACGAGCTGGAAAAAGCCTATGATCTGGAGCATTCCGCCGAAGAGGTGGAGGAGCTGGAAAATCGCGCGAGTGAGCCGGGCTTCTGGGACGACATGGAGAAGTCGCAGAAGATTTTACAGCGCACCAAGGCGCTCAAGGATAAAATCGAGGGCTTCCATAACCTGAAAACCCAGTGGGAGGATTTGCTGACACTGTGTGAGCTGGCGATTGAAGCCGAGGACGAATCCATGCTGGACGAGCTGACAACCGGCTTTGGCGAGCTGTCCGATGAGCTGGAGCGCCGCAAGCTGGCAACCCTGCTGCTCGGCGAATACGACGCGAACAACGCGATTATGTCGTTCCACGCCGGTGCAGGTGGCACCGAGGCGCAGGACTGGTGTGAAATGCTCTACCGCATGTACACCCGTTGGGCAGAGCGTCACGGCTTTACCTATCAGCTGCTGGATTATCTAGAGGGCGACGATGCCGGTCTGAAGTCCGCCTCCATTCTGATTCAGGGCGAGAACGCCTATGGCTTCCTCAAGAGCGAATCCGGCGTACACCGTCTGGTTCGTATCTCCCCGTTTGACTCGTCCGGACGTCGTCACACATCGTTCTCCGCCGTAGAAGTTATGCCGGAAATTGACGACGACAATACGGTAGAAATCCGTCCGGACGATATTGAAATGCAGGTATTCCGCTCCTCCGGCGCCGGTGGTCAGCACATTAACAAAACCTCGTCCGCGGTTCGTTTGATTCATAAGCCGACCGGTATTGTTGTTTCCTGTCAGACCGAGCGAAGCCAGTTCCAGAACAAGGACAACTGTATGAAAATGCTGCGTTCCAAGCTGATGGAAATCAAGGAGCGTGAGCATCTGGATAAGATTGAGGACATCAAGGGCGACCAGAAGAAAATTGAATGGGGCAGCCAGATCCGCTCCTATGTCTTTATGCCGTACACACTGGCAAAGGACACCCGCACTGGATTTGAAAACTCCAACATCGACGCCGTAATGGACGGCGACTTGGATGGATTTATCAACGCCTACCTGACCGCACAGGCAACGGGTACGTTGCAAAAAAAGTAAACGCAACACAAAAGAGCTGCATTCTTCGGATTGCAGCTCTTTTGTGTTGTTCCGTTGTCATTTCTTAGGCATTCGGCAGTTTATCCCCCGTTGTCAGCAGAGTCCGTATATCCCATCGTCCCTCCGCGCACACTACTCTTATTATCTACGATAGGAGGGACATTGTATGCCCCAGCGATCTCGCTACTTGATTATCGGCGCATTGGCAGGCGCCGCCAACGGTTTCTTTGGCTCCGGCGGCGGGCTTTTTCTCGTGCCGCTGCTGTCCGGCTGGACACACACACCACAAAAGCAAGCCTTTGCAACCTCCGTTGCCGTTGTCTTTCTGCTTTCCGCAGTCAGCGCTGTCTTTTATCTCTCCCACGGCACAATTGTCGTTTCCTTTGCCGCTCCCTATCTCATCGGCGGCTTTCTCGGCGGCATAGCTTCTGGTCTGCTGTTTCGCAAAACCTCATCCTCCCTACTTCGCCGTGCATTCGGATTGCTGTTGATCTGGGGCGGCATCCGCTCCCTATTGCTATGGTAGGCGGGATTATAGTTGGTGCACTCACCGGTATCCTATCCGGCTTCGGAGTCGGCGGCGGCTCACTGCTCATTCTTTGGCTCACTGCCGCCGATGGCATTGGACAGCTCACCGCATCCGGTATAAATTTGCTCTATTTTCTCTGCTGTGCACCACCCGCGCTGTTCTCCCATTGGAAAAATCAGCTCATCGTCAAGCCCGCCCTGCTCTGGTGCTCACTCTCCGGCTGCCTCGTCTCCCCCTTCGCCTCCTATTGTGCCACCGTGGTTTCTTCGGATTGGCTACGCCGTGCGTTTGGCGTTCTCCTGCTCGTTCTCGGTGTTCGGGAGGTGTTTCACAAAAAGAAGGATGATAGGGAAACGTGAGTGTACCATGTTATTCCGCGTGAATCCGCTTATAATCCAGATACCCCTGCAAAATCAGCGACGCAGCAACCGCATCCACATTTTTCTTATGCTTTTTCTGCTTTTTGCCCGTCGCATGCAGTATCGCATGTGCTTCTACCGTCGTCCGACGTTCGTCCCACATCACAACCGGCAGTCCGGTTCGCTGCTCCAGCTCTGCGCCGAACGCCTTGCATTTTTCCGCGCGCTCGCCCTCACTCGCATTCATATTGCGCGGCAGACCGAGCACAATTTCCTCCACGCGTTCGCGCTTGACCAGCGCACACAGCTCGTCCAACAGCTTTTCCGTATTCCACGACGCCAACACCTGCGGCGAACCTGCCAAAAATCCGGTCGGGTCGGAAATCGACACGCCGGTTCGCGCGTCGCCATAGTCAATTCCCATAATTTTCACTTGCTCATCCTCCTGTGCTTGCTTCGTCTCTATTTTATCACAACCGACAATCCACACACAACCGCCGGTTTGCCGCAGTTTGTTTGCTTCCCAAACTTTTTATTGCACTTTACGCGTTGAATTGCTATAATAATGCTATCGGACACGGATTTTGTCAATATGCAGGGAGGGTTTCTGTTGGCAGTATCGAAAAACAACCGTAAAAAGGGCAAAAAGCGTACCGCTTCCCGTCCGCCATCCGCCGGAAACGCCGCAAAGCATTCGCAGCAGACTGTGGCGGCATCACGCGGGACTTCCGCCTCAACCCTTCTCAAGGGACTTGCCCTCCTCCTGATGATCGTCGGGTTGGCAATCGTTTCTTCTTCCGGTCACGTCATCGGCTTCCCGCTGTCGATTGCCGGAGCGATTATCGGCTTGCTCTATGTCCGAAGGGATCAGCATTTTCGTTTCGTCACCCGCGCGTGCTATGGGATTTTTATCGCGGTGATGATCTGCTACTGGATTTCCTCTGTTCGAGGATAATCTGCAACAGAAGATAATCTGCAACAATAGAGAAAAGAAGGAGCGTTTCAATTTTTATGGCTGTATCGAAAAACAATCGCAAAAAGGGACAGAAGCGTCAGCCGATGCACGCCCGTCCGGTCTCCGAATATGAAATGCGCAAGGAGCAGCAGCGCAGGGAGGCAGAGGCGGAGAGCGCACGCAAGTCCGTCCGTCTCAATCTGCTGCTGACCGTTGGTATGCTCATCGGTCTGGTCATTGCCATGTGCAACGTCTCCCGTTACGGCTACGTGCTGACGTTTGCCTGTGCGCTCGGCTGTCTTGTCACGCTGTCGGATGACACCAAGCACCGCAAGCTGGTCACGGTCTGCTATCTGATTTACATGCTCGGCACGGCGTTCATGTTCTGGTCAACGCGCTGAATCCACGCTGTCGGCAAAACGCCGCATTTTCATCGTACATTTTGGCAATATTGATATTGACGTGCAGAACCCTCGCATGGTATACTGGTTGTACCTATGCAGGGTTCTTTTTTTGCGCTGAATTGCAGCGCAAGGAACACCGGCAAGAGGGAGGCAATTATTTAAGGAGGTGCCGTTATGCGCGTTAAAGTAACCCTGGCATGCACCGAGTGCAAGCAGAGAAACTACGACTCTATGAAGAACAAGAAGAACAACCCAGAGCGTCTTGAGATGAACAAGTACTGCCCGTTCTGCCGCAAGCACACGTTACACCGCGAAAGCAAGTAACGCTCGGAGAAAGGAAGACGGTTCATGTTTGGCAAGGAAAAAGATGCTTCCAGTGCCGAGAAAAAGCAGAAGAAGGACAAGAAGCCCGGCTTTTTTGCTCGCATCGGCAAATGGTTTCATGATCTGAAAAGCGAAGCGAAAAAGGTCGTGTGGCCAACCCGCAAACAGACAATCAACAATTCCGCCATTGTAATCGCTGCCATTCTGGTTATCGGCGCATTCATCTGGATTCTGGACGCTGTCTTTAATCTCGGTGTCACCGCTCTGATCACGCTGGCTGCGGTGTAAACAGGAAAGGTTTGGTCTGTAATGTCTGAAACACCAAAGTGGTATGTGATTCACACATACTCCGGCTACGAAAACAAGGTAGCCTCGTCCATCGAAAAAGCGGTGGAAAATCGAAACATGCATGATCTGATCACGGACGTTTCCATTCCGGTGGAGGTCGTTCGCGAGGTAAAGGACGGTAAGACCCGCGAGGTCGAGCGCAAGCTGTTTCCGGGCTACGTCCTCGTTAAGATGATCCTCACCGACGAGAGCTGGTATCTCGTGCGCAACACGCGTGGATGCACCGGCTTTGTCAGCCCGAACTCCAACAAGCCTCTTCCCCTCACCGACGAGGAGGCAGCACAGTGGGGTGCGGAAAAGCACGAGGGAACCATTGAGATCAGTTACAAGGTCGGTGATTCGGTTCGTGTCTGCGACGGACCGCTGGTTGACTTTATCGGCGTTGTCGATGAAATCGAGCAGAACCAGAACAGGGTGCGTGTCATCGTATCCATGTTCGGACGCGAAACTCCGGTTGAGCTGGAACTCAATCAGGTAGAAGTCATTGAGGATTGATTCCTCGTCCCCGGCAGGTGGGAGAGCGCCGCTGAGATAGTACGGCGTCTCGCCATTACCACATTTTTCAAGGAGGTGCTACTAACATGGCACAGAAAGTAGTAGGATTTATTAAGCTTCAGATCCCGGCAGGCAAGGCAACTCCGGCTCCCCCGGTAGGTCCGGCCCTTGGCCAGCACGGTGTAAACATTATGGCGTTCACGAAGGAATTCAACGAACGCACCAAGAATGATGCAGGTATGATCATCCCGGTAGTCATCACTGTCTACGCAGACCGTTCCTTCTCGTTCATCACGAAGACCCCGCCGGCTGCTGTCCTCATCAAGAAGGCGTGCAACCTGCAGAGCGGCTCTGCGGTTCCGAACAAGACGAAGGTAGCTACCATCAGCAAGGCAGACGTCCAGAAGATCGCTGAGACCAAGATGCCTGACCTCAACGCCGCTTCTCTGGAAGCCGCTATGAGCATGATCGCCGGCACTGCCCGTTCCATGGGTATTACCGTCGAGGAGTAATCAACACTATTTCATCATTCAGATTTAACGGCGCAATGCCGTCTGGTGGGAGGAATTTATTTCCGAATAACCACTAAAGGAGGATTTTATCGTGCGCAAAGGTAAAAAGTATGTAGAGAGCGCAAAGCTCATTGATCGCAGCAAGCTCTACGATCCGTCCGAAGCTCTTGATACCGTAGTCAAGACCGCAAAGGCGAAGTTCGACGAGACCGTTGAGATTCACGTTAAGCTGGGTGTCGATTCCCGTCACGCGGATCAGCAGGTTCGCGGCGCAATCGTTCTGCCGAACGGTACCGGTAAAACGGTTCGTGTCCTGGTATTTGCCAAGGGCGATCAGGCAAAGGCCGCAGAAGAGGCTGGCGCTGAGTTCGTTGGTGCAGAGGATCTCGTCACCCGCATCCAGAAGGAAAACTTCTTCGATTACGACGTTGTTATCGCAGCGCCGAATATGATGGGTCTGGTTGGTCGTCTGGGTCGTGTTCTCGGTCCGAAGGGTCTCATGCCGAACCCGAAGGCTGGTACCGTAACGATGGACGTTGCCAAGGCAGTTCAGGAAGCAAAGGCCGGTAAGATCGAGTACCGTCTGGACAAGACCAACATCATCCACTGCCCGATCGGCAAGGTATCCTTCGGTGCAGACAAGCTGACTGAGAACTTCAAGACGCTGATGGGCGCTGTTCTGAAGGCTCGTCCGGCAGCAGCAAAGGGTCAGTATATCCGCTCCTGCGTAGTTGCATCTACCATGGGTCCTGGCATTAAGATCAATGCTGCTAAGCTGAGCAACGACTAAGCTTACAATTTTTTAAACTTTTTTCAAAAAAGCCCTTGACAGGTATGGATCGGGCTGTTATACTATAATAGCTCGTTCAAAGACAGCAGGAGATGGGCAATCCATCGTAACTGGTTTTTACCATCCTGCCGAGGCAAGCATTTGTGAAATTTTCCAAATGATTTTTCATGCCCTTCTGTCTTTGAGCAGAAGGGCATTTTCTATGTCCCAATCACTTTTATGGAGGTGAAACAGACTATGCCAAACGCAAAGGTTCTGGAACAGAAGAAGGCACAGGTTGCTTCTCTGGTTGAAAAGATCAAGAATTCCCCGGCTGGTGTTGTTGTTGATTATAAGGGTATCAACGTAGCTGACGATACCGCTCTCCGTAAGGAGCTGCGCGAGAACGGCGTTGAGTACGCTGTTGTCAAGAACACCATGCTGAAGTTTGCCGCTCAGGAAGTTGGCTTCGACGGTATGTTCGAGCATCTGCATGGCACCACTGCTATCGCAATCGCATCCGAAGACGTTGTAGCTCCGGCAAAGATCCTCGCTAAGTTCGCTAAGGATCATGAGAGCTTCAACATTAAGACCGGTTTCCTCGATGGTGCTGTTGTACCGGTATCCAAGATCGAAGAGCTGGCTAAGCTGCCGAGCAAGGAAGTGCTCATCGCACAGACTCTCTACAGCTTCAACTACCCGATTATGCAGCTGGCTATTGCGCTTAACGCAATCGCTGAAAAGGGCGAGGCAGATCAGG
>CAVBHI010000140.1:0-4826 GCA_963595115.1 bacterium | reverse complement strand
GTTTCAGCTGGTGACACTTCCGGTGGAGCTGGATGCATCCCGTCGCGCACTGGCGGCATTGCGGGATGGCGGACTCCTGGCAGAGGACGAACTGCCAATGGCACGCAAAACCCTGCGTGCGGCGGCGATGACCTATGTTGCGGCGCTGGCAACGAGCATCATTCAACTGCTGCGTTTGGTTGCGATTTTTGGAAACCGGAATGGAGGACGCCGTGACTGATCGACGAAACCGCAAGACAAGCTCTGCGCGGGAGGCGGCAGCCCGTGCCTTGTTTGCGATAGAAGAAGACGGTGCGTGGAGTGCACCGGCGATACAAAAGCAAGCCGCCGGATTGTCACAGCGGGATGCAGCGCTGGTGACAACACTGGTCAATGGTGTGCTGCAGCACCGCTCGATGTGTGACTTTTATTTGTCGCACTACTCAAAAATCCGGCTGAAAAAGATTCAACCGCGTGTGCTGACAGTGCTTCGCATGGCAGTGTACCAGATGATTTGGCTGGCGCGAATTCCGGATTCCGCCGCCGTGAACGAGAGTGTACAGCTGGTCAAGACGCTGTGTCATGCGGATTCGCGCACAGCAGGCTATGTCAATGGGATGCTGCGCACGATTTCCCGCAATCGAGAACAGCTTCCTCAACCGAATTGCGCTACAAAGGAAGAGTTCTATTCGCTGTTCTACAGTACACCGCGCTGGCTGACAAAATTGTATATTGAGCAATTTGGCGAACGCGAGACGCGCCTGCTACTGGAAGCCAACAATCAACCAGCACCGACAGTGCTGCGTGTCAATACCCGCTCCGCAAACACGGAAAGCGTGTTTGCGGAGTTACTGGAGCGTGGAGTAGAGGTACAAAAGCACAGGGCAATCCCCAATTGTCTGCTTGTGCATGGTACGGGAGCGATCGAACGGCTGCCGTGCTTTGCGGAAGGCCGTGTGACGGTGCAGGACGGTGCAAGCCAGATGAGCATCTATGCGCTCGATCCGCAGCCGGACAGTACGATGCTGGACTGCTGCGCCGCGCCGGGAGGAAAGAGCTTCTTTGCATCAGAGCGGATGAATGGAACGGGAGTTATTCGTTCCTGTGATATTTATGACCACAAGTGCCGTAAAATTGAGCAGGGAGCACAGCGGCTTGGCTGCAATAACATCACAGCTTGTGTGCAGGACGCTGCGGAGTTCCGTCCGGAATGGGAAGAGGGAGCGGATTATGTGCTGTGCGATGTGCCGTGCTCCGGTCTTGGAATTATCCGTAAAAAACCGGAAATCCGATATAAAGATCCGGCGGAGCTGGAGCAGCTGCCGAAAATCCAACGGAAAATTCTGGACAATTGCAGCCGGTATGTGAAAAAAGGCGGCACACTTGTCTACTCGACCTGCACGATTTTGCGGCGCGAAAACGAAGCAGTTGTGGAAGAGTTTTTGCGAATACATCCGGATTTTGAAAAAGTTTCCTTCTCGCTTCCAGTTTGTGGGGAATGTGAGGGCGGAATGGTCACGCTTCTTCCACATCGGCACGAAACAGATGGTTTTTTTGTTGCAAAATTTCGCAAAATAGATTAGTATTAATATGTACATCCCAAGAGAGTGAAGCGGGATCAGAAAGGGCGAACCTATGACCAAACCGGAAATTAAAACCCGAACACTGTCTGAGCTCAAGCAGGAATTGACTGAGCTTGGTGAAAAGCCCTTTCGCGCCCAGCAGGTGTTTCGTTGGCTGCACAGCGGCATTGCATCGTTTGATGAGATGACCAATGTTTCCAAGCCACTGCGTGCCAAGCTGGAGGAGCACTATCTGCTGACTGTGCCGTTCATTGCCCGCAAGCAGGTTTCTGCGCGGGACGGCACGATGAAGTACCTATGGGAACTTCATGACGGAAACTGTGTGGAAAGTGTGTTTATGCGCTATAAGCACGGGAACTCCGCTTGCGTTTCCAGTCAGGTTGGCTGCCGGATGGGCTGCAAATTTTGTGCATCTGGCATCGGCGGTCTGGTGAGGAGTCTGTCTGCCGGAGAGATTCTGGATCAAATTCTGTTTATGCAGAGAGATACTGGGGAACGTATATCAAATATTGTGTTGATGGGAACAGGAGAACCACTGGACAATTATGAGAATGTTTTGCGCTTTATTCATCTCGTCGGTGCGCCGGAGGGATTGAATATCGGTCAGAGGCATATCTCGCTTTCTACCTCCGGCTTGGCGGATCAGATTGATCGACTGGCGGAGGAGAGACTGCAAATCACCCTGTCGGTTTCCTTGCACTCGCCGGACAATGCGTCGCGCAGTGCAATGATGCCGGTGAATCGCTCCTATCCCGTGGAACGACTGATGCAGTCGTGTCGAAGCTATTTTGACAAGACAGGACGGCGTATTTCGTATGAATACACCATGATTGATGGTGTTAGCGATCGACTGTGGCAAGCAAAGCAATTGGCGTCTCTGCTCAAGGGCAGACCGGCGCATGTCAATTTGATTCCGCTGAACGCCGTAACGGAGAGCGGACTTCGCCCGTCTACCAAAGAGCATATCAGTGCGTTCCAGAGACAATTAGAATCGAACGGCATAACGGCAACGGTGCGCAGAACGCTGGGACCGGATATTGATGCATCGTGCGGACAGCTGCGGCGCAGATATATGAATCGATCGTTCGGGAAAGAGTGATGAGATGAATGTATACGGAAAGACAGACCGGGGGTTGGTTCGATCCAACAACCAGGATACCTTTCGGACAGAGATTGCCGAGAATGGTTGTGCCTATCTCATTCTTTGCGATGGTATGGGCGGCGCGCGCGCGGGAAACGTAGCCAGCGAAAAAGCGGCGGAGATGTTTCTGAACGCACTTCGCAGCGGATGCAGGGTGGATGCGGATACCGATGAGCTTGCCAGTGTGATTTTGGAGAGTATCCTTCAGACAAATGCAGAGGTCTTCCATCTGGCAGAGAGCGCACCGGAGTACGCCGGTATGGGTACGACGCTGGTTGGCGGCGTAGCGATTGGCGGTCGCGTGGTTCTCGGCAACGTGGGTGACTCCCGTGCATATTTGATTGACAACGGACGAATCGGTCAAATGACGGATGATCATTCGCTTGTGGCGGAGATGGTACGAACCGGACGGCTTACCGAGGAAGAAGCTCGCACATATCCGGGACGCAACCTGATTACCAGAGCGGTTGGCGTTGAAGAGAGTGTGGAACCGGATCTGTTTGAGATCACAGTAGAGGATGGGCAAACGCTTTTGCTGTGTTCGGACGGACTGAGTGGGATGCTCCCCGACCAGGAGATTGCGAGAATTGTAACCGAGGCCGGCAGCCTTGAGGAGGCATGTGACACATTGATTGCGCGTGCGTGCGAGGCTGGCGGAAGCGACAACGTTACGGTTGTTCTATATACAAAGTAGGAGAAGTGGCTATGTCTGATAAGTATTTGGGAAAGACATTAGGCGGACGCTATGAGGTGCGGGAGATTATCGGCACCGGCGGTATGGCGATCGTTTATAAAGCATATTGTACGGTGCTGCACCGATTTGTAGCGATTAAGGTTCTCAAGGATGAGTTTGCCTCAGACGAAGAGTTCCGCAAGCGATTTTATAATGAGGCGCAGGCGGTAGCGAAGCTGTCGCACAGCAACATTGTCTCTATTTACGATGTATCGCAGGGGGAATCTGGTGCGGAATACATCGTTATGGAGCTATGTGAGGGCGTGACGCTGAAGGACTATCTGCGTAAGAAGCACCATTTGTCTTGGCAGGAGACTGTGTATTTTGCGCAGCAGGTAGCGCGCGCGTTAGATCACGCACACAGCCGCGGCATTATTCACCAGGACATAAAACCGCAGAATATTATGCTGCTGCGCGATGGTACGGCAAAGGTGATGGACTTTGGCATTGCCAGCTTTGCCAATAGCCAGGAAACTCGCAAGGTATCGGAGGCGATTGGCTCAGTACACTATATTTCGCCGGAGCAGGCAAAGGGAATCAAGGTGGATTACCGAACGGATCTCTACTCTCTTGGCATTGTCATGTACGAGATGCTGACCGGTACGCTCCCGTTCCGCGGAGAGACAGCGGTGGCTGTCATCATGCAGCACATGAATACGGTGCCGCCGCGTCCAAGTGAGCTGATGGAGGATATTCCACCGGCAATGGACGAAATTGTCATGCACGCGATGTGCGCCAATATGGCACAGCGTTATGGCTCGGCAATGGAGCTGAACAACGATCTGGAGCGTCTTCGCAGCAATCCGAATTTGTATTTGAATTATACGAACCGTGCGGCAGAGGATGAATTCGGCGCAACACGGGCGATCCGCTACGATGATGCGGACGAAGAGGCAACGCAGCTGCTGCGGGATGTTCCGCAGGATCTTGATGCCGAAAGCGGACGCAATGACAGCTATGACACTTACGACAATGGATACGATAATTATAACGATGGTTACTATAATGATCGGCGTTCCGGCGGCGGACGAAAAAAGACCAAGAGCCGCGTGCTCATTGCCATTATCCTTGTGGCGCTGATTGCGGCAGCGGCATTTGGAATGAAAAATGTGCTGGGTCAGCAGGAGGTTCAGCAGATTGAGGTGCCGAAATTAGTTGGTCTGATTTATTCTGATGATATTGAGGTCAACTCGGACTACGATAACTTTACATTCGAGGTTAAAACCAAGACGGTTAGCGAGGATGATGGTTATTCGGATGGAGAGGTCATCAAACAAAACCCGAAGAAGGGTACGATGGTAGATCCCGGCTCGACCATTCGCCTGACTGTTGCGGCGGTGGAAGAGAGCAAGACGGTTACGGTGCCGTCGGTAGCCGGTAAGTCTTATGA
>CAVBHI010000139.1:0-7168 GCA_963595115.1 bacterium | reverse complement strand
GCGGGAGACCGCGGCATACCTGACGGGCAACCGGTCGCTGTGGGAAGCGCTGCTCTCTCCGGCGATTGAGCCGCGAGAGAAGCAGGCGGTGCTTCGCCGTCTGCCGGATTTTACCGACGACAAAGCGCTGCTGCGGTTTTATGCGCTGCTGGCGGAGCGAAACCGGCTTTCGCTGCTTCCGGAAATTGTGGAGCAGTACGAAAGCCTGGAGAGAAAAAAGCATGGTGAGGGACTGTGTATCGTGCGGTGCGCACGCGACCCCGGTGACGAGGCGCTGGGCGCACTGGCAAAGCTGCTGTGCAAACGGCACGGATACCAGACCCTGACCTTTGAAATTGTGATCGACCCCGAGGTGCTTGGCGGCTTTACCTTTGAAATAGACGGGGTGACCTATGATAAGAGCGTGCGCGGGCAGCTTCGGGCTCTCGCACAAAGCCTGCAAGAGGGGTGACAAGATTGAACCATTCCGATGAAATACTTTCCATTCTCCGCGAGGAGATTGCACAATATGATACCCGCACCCAGCGTGCGGAAACCGGCACGGTACTGGAGATCGGCGACGGTATCGCCACGATCTACGGACTGGATCGCGCCGTGTACGGTGAGCTGGTAGAATTTGAAACCGGCGTGCGCGGCATTGTTCTGAATCTGGAGCGCGACAGCGTCGGCGTCGTACTGCTTGGCAGCGAGGCGGGTCTGCACGAAGGCTCGTCCGTCAAGCGCACCGGACGCGCGGCGGATGTTCCGGTCGGTGAGGCGATGATCGGACGCACGGTCAATGCGCTGGGTGAGCCGATTGACGGACTCGGCGCGATTGAGACCACGGAGACTCGTCCGATTGAGCACGAGGCGTCCGGTGTCGTCACCCGTCAGCCGGTCAGCGTACCGATGCAGACGGGCATTTTGGCAATTGACGCGATGGTACCGATCGGACGCGGACAGCGTGAGCTGATTATCGGCGACCGTCAGACCGGCAAGACGTCCATTGCGGTGGACGCGATCCTGAACCAAAAGGGACAGGATATGATTTGTATTTATGTCGCTATCGGTCAGAAGGCATCGACGATTGCGCGCCTGCGCGGCACGCTGGAAAAGTTCGGTGCGCTGGACTACAGCATTATCGTTGCGGCAACGGCAGCGGATTCCGCGCCGCAGCAATACATTGCGCCGTATGCGGGCGCGGCAATCGGCGAGTACTTTATGAGCCAGGGCAAGGATGTCCTGATTGTCTATGACGATCTGTCCAAGCATGCGGTGGCATACCGCACGCTGTCCCTGCTGCTGCGCCGCTCTCCGGGACGTGAGGCGTATCCGGGCGACGTATTCTATCTGCACTCCCGTTTGCTGGAGCGCGCCTGCCGTTTGACGGAGGAATATGGCGGCGGTTCGATGACCGCGCTGCCGATTATCGAGACGCTGGCGGGCGATGTGTCGGCGTACATTCCGACTAACGTTATTTCGATTACCGACGGTCAGATTTATCTGGAAAACGACCTGTTCTTCTCCGGTCAGCGTCCGGCGGTAAACGTTGGTCTGTCGGTATCGCGTGTCGGCGGCGCTGCTCAGACCAAGGCGGTAAAAAAGACATCCGGTACGCTGCGTATTGATCTGGCACGCTTCCGTGAGCTGGAGGTGTTCACGCAGTTCAGCTCGGATCTGGATCAGGAGACGCGCGAGGCGTTGGATCACGGTAAGTGCCTGATGGAGGTACTCAAACAGCCGCTGTGTCATCCGATGGAGGTGTGGAGACAGGCGGTTATCCTGTACGTCTCTACCAACAAGCTGCTGGATGATGTGCCGCTGAAGTACGTCAATGAATTTGCACAGAGCTTTGCGGACACGCTGGAAAACGAGCAGCCGGAGCTGGTAAAGGAGATTCAGTCCACCGGTACGCTGCCGGGTACGGCGGGTGAGGAAATCCGTAAGGTGCTCGAAGCGTACAAAAAGCAGGTGAGCGCATCATGGCAGGATTAAAGGAAATTCGCACCCACATCGACAGCGTGGAGCAGACGCTGAAGATCACCAACGCGATGTACCTGATTTCGTCCTCCAAGCTGCGCAAGGTACGGCAGCAGCTCAATAGCGTGCAGCCATATTTTAAGAAGATTACCGCAACGATTGCGGATATCCTATATCATTCGCCGGAGATGAACCATCTGTATCTGGATAAGCGGGAAAAAGTGGAGCGGCATAAGGTTGGCTATATCGTCATCACCGGCGATAAGGGTCTGGCGGGCGCGTATAACCACAACGTAATTCGTCTGGCGGAGCAGCAGCTGTCGGACACGACGCAGCCGCTGCTGTTCCTGATCGGACAGGTTGGTCGCGTGTACTTTACGGAGCGCGGCATTCCGGCGGACGGCGAGTTTCTGTACACGGCACAGGATCCGACGGTTCGGCGGGCGCGCGACATTGCAGAGCAGATTGTCAAGATGTTCCGCGAGGGTGAGCTGGACGAAGTGTATATCGTTTATACCGAGATGGTCACATCCATGAAGCTGGAGCCGAAGGTGCAAAAGCTTCTGCCGCTGGACAAGGATGCCTTTGTATGGCAGCCGCGTCCGGGCGAGGTGGAAAAGGGATATCAACAGACCGTCAACTATGTGCCGAGCGCCCACGAGGTGTTGGGACACGTTGTACCGAGTTATGTACAGGGTGTCATATTCGGTGCGCTGGTGGAGTCGTTCTGTTCGGAGCAGAATGCCCGCATGATGGCGATGGATTCCTCCACCAGCAACGCCCGCGATATGCTGAAGGATTTGTCGCTGCGCTATAATCGTGCGCGTCAGGCGGCGATTACGCAGGAGATTACGGAGATTGTCGGCGGTTCGCAGCGGCAGACGGAGGAACGTCCGCCGCGCCGCCGAGAGAAGCCGGCACGCACCGTCCGTTTTCGGGCGGACGGACGCCGTGCATAGAAAGCGAGGAACGAAGCATGGAATTGAAAGGCGCTGTGGCGCAGGTGCTGGGTCCGGTTGTTGACGTCGAATTCACCGGCGGCAAGCTGCCGGAGATCAATGAGGCGCTGACCGTTGAACTCAACGGCAAAGAGCAGGTAATGGAGGTTGCACAGCACGTTGGCGGCGATACGGTTCGCTGCATCATGCTGTCGCCAAGTGAAGGTCTGGGGCGCGGCGATGCCGTTGTTGCTACAGGTCATACCATAGAGACGCCAGTCGGCGAGAGCACGCTGGGACGTATGTTCAACGTGCTGGGCAAGCCGATTGACGAAAAGGGACCGGTTGAGGCGAAGGAAACATGGTCGATTCACCGCAATCCGCCATCCTTTGCCCAGCAAAGCCCAACGACAGAAATTTTGGAGACCGGTATTAAGGTCATCGACCTGCTGGCGCCGTATGCGCGCGGCGGTAAAATCGGTCTGTTCGGCGGTGCCGGTGTCGGCAAGACCGTCCTGATTCAGGAGCTGATCCGCAATATTGCGACGGAGCACGGCGGTTATTCGATTTTTACCGGCGTTGGTGAGCGCACGCGTGAGGGCAACGACCTGTGGCGTGAGATGGGCGAATCCGGCGTATTGAGCAAGACGGCGCTGGTGTTCGGTCAGATGAACGAGCCGCCCGGAGCGCGTATGCGTGTCGCGCTGACTGGTTTGACGATGGCGGAATACTTCCGTGACCGTCAGAAGCAGAACGTACTGCTATTTATTGACAATATTTTCCGCTATGTACAGGCGGGCTCTGAGGTTTCCGCTCTGATGGGTCGTATGCCGTCCGCCGTAGGCTATCAGCCGACACTGGCGGAGGAGGTCGGCGCATTGCAGGAGCGTATCACCTCTACCCGTGACGGTGCCATTACATCGGTACAGGCGGTATATGTACCGGCGGACGACCTGACCGACCCGGCTCCGGCGACAACGTTTGCGCATCTGGATGCGACGACGGTACTGTCGCGTAAGATTGTTGAGCAGGGTATTTATCCGGCGGTTGACCCGCTGGAGTCTACCTCCCGTATTCTGGAGCCGGACATTGTCGGCAACCGCCATTACAAGGTTGCCCGCGGCGCACAGGAGCTGCTCCAGCGCTATCGTGAGCTGCAGGACATCATCGCCATCCTCGGCATGGAAGAACTGAGCGCAGAGGACCGCCGCACGGTAGACCGTGCGCGCCGTATGCAGCAGTTCTTCTCGCAGCCGTTCTTCGTTGCACAGATGTTTACCGGTCTGGAGGGACGCTATGTTCCGCTGGAGTCCACCATCAGCGGCTTTGAGGCGCTGCTCGGCGGCGAGCTGGACGAGTATCCGGAGGCCGCGTTCTCCATGGTCGGCACGGTGGATGAGATGCGTGAAAAGGCACGCGCACAGGGGGCAGTCTAATGGGTAACACGATCGAGCTGGAGATTGTCACGCCGGAAAAGAAGTTTTACAGCGGTCCGGCGGAAAGCATTATCATGCCCGCCATTGACGGACAGTACGGCGTACAGCCCGGTCATGAACCGGTTGTCACCGCGCTGGAGCCGGGAACGGTGCGCTACTGTGTGGACGACGTCTGGAACGAGGTCGTCGTCAGCATGGGCTTTGCCGAGGTCATGCCGGACTATGTTGTTCTGCTGGTGGATACCGCAGAGCGTCCGGATGAGATCGACCGCGCTCGTGCGAAGCGTGCGCTGGAGCGTGCGGAGGAACGAATGCGTCAGAAACAGAGCATTCAGGAATATTACCATTCCAAGGCGGCGATTGCCCGCGCCATGGCACGTCTGAAAGCGTCCAAAAAGTAAATACAAACCATAGAGCCATTCGCCTTTTGCCAATGCAGGAAGCGGATGGTTCTTTTTTGCTGTCAAACGCGCCGCATTTGAGGAATAGGATGTGAGAGATAAAGCAAATTGTGACAAAAATTAGACAATCTAATTGGGCGTTTTCACAAATAAACAGGGGATACTTGCGGTATACTAGGTATGTTGCCGTGAGAGAAAGGAAGAATAGATAAAAATTTCACAATAAGGAATAACCTCGATATTTAATGGCGCACTCCATTACCGCTTGATTATACTGCGTGTCCTGTGTTATCTTATTCGATGCTCTTTTTCTTATTTGCCACACATCTGTATTATCTACACATTATATTGTGCCGAACGACTCTCTTGTGCTATACTAGAAATAAGGCAGGAGGGCTATTTTTATGACTTACAACTATAACAGACTATGGAAACTGTTGATAGATAAAAGCATGACAAAAACGCAAATGCGCTTGCAGACAGATATCAGTACAAATATACTTGCCAAAATGGGAAAGGGCGAACCTGTCGCAATGGATAGCCTTGTAAAGATTGCAACCGCCTTGATTGCGGGCTTGAAGATATTGTAGAAATCAAATAGCACGATGAGGTGAATCAATGACAACAAAAAAAATCATTCGATTGATAGACTTATTCGCGGGCATAGGTGGCATAAGAAAAGGCTTTGAACTTGCGTGTGATGAAAGAGGTATAAAGACTGAATGCGTATTCACATCTGAAATCAAGCCGTATGCAATAGACGTTTTGAAGCAGAACCACCCCGGTGAGGAAATACATGGTGACATAACACAGATTGATGCAACGAAGATTCCCGATTTTGACTTTTTACTTGCAGGGTTTCCATGTCAAGCATTCTCTTCTGCCGGAAAAAGATTGGGCTTTGAAGATACACGTGGAACACTTTTCTTTGAAGTTGCACGAATCCTAAAAGAAAAAAAGCCGTATGGCTTTGTACTTGAAAATGTTGAAGGACTCGTAAACCACGATAAGGAACATAAGATTGATAAAATCGGCAAGACGCTTTCAACGATATTACAAACTCTCGATGAGCTTGATTATCAAGTTTCGTGGCGCGTATTGAATGCAAAAAACTTTGGAGTTCCTCAAGATCGCCGACGTATATACATAGTCGGAACGAGAACAGCAAAACCGAATTTGGAAAAGTTCACACAAGCTAGTCAAACCTTAGAAACTGTCCTTGAACACAATTTGCCTACCTCAAGCAGTCCGTTTGTGCAACTTGTTTTGAAGCATTACCCTATTGAAAAGCTTTATGGGAAGTCCATAAAAGATAAGCGTGGCGGTGAAAACAATATACATAGTTGGGATATTGAGTATAAAGGTATTGTATCAGAAGAACAAAGAAATTTGTTGAATATGATGCTAAAAGAACGTCGCAAAAAAAAGTGGGCTGAGGAATACGGTATTGACTGGATGGATGGGATGCCACTTACAACCGCGCAAATTCGCACATTTTACAACCATAAAGATTTAGAAATCATGCTTTCAGACCTTGTTGATAAGGGATATCTCAAATATGAACATCCCAAAAAAAAGGTTGGAAACACAAGAATACAAGACACAACTTTACCAAAGGGCTATAACATAGTAGCTGGGAAAATGTCCTATGAAATCAGCAAAATTCTCGATCCGAAAGGAATTGCGCCAACCCTTGTTGCTATGGATATGCAGCATTTATTTGTTGTTGATGGAGAGGGGCTTAGAACATTAACATTGCGTGAGGGATTACGCCTATTTGGCTATCCCGACACATATAAATTTGATACAACCATTGAAAACGGATATGACCTTTTGGGAAATACGGTTGTTGTCCCCGTCATCAAAGAGGTTGCAGGTAGAGTTTTAGATATATATTGTGAGGTGTAAAAATATGCGGTTATCAGCACGAGATGTTTACAATAGACTTGTTAATGAGGACAAAATACTCGAATTGCAAGGACAAATCAAGTTCTTTTTCGGCGATGTTGATATTGTTGTCAAGCAAAAGGATGTTGTGGGAAATATTATTCAAGAATGGCTGCAAGGATGGCTTGATAAACGTGGTATTGAATACGCACCCTCCGAAAACACGCAAATGCCGCCGGATTTCTTTTTAAACCCTGATGACAGGACAAAAGATTTGTTAGAGGTAAAAGCATTTAATCGTTCTGCAAGTCCTGGTTTTGATATTGCAGATTTTAGAATGTATGAGGAAGAAATCATAGAAAAGCCATATATGCTTGATGTTGATTATCTTATTTTTGGCTATGATATGAGCGCTGATGGCGTTGTTACGGTAAAAAATCTTTGGATAAAGAAAGTGTGGGAAATAACACGGCGCATGGATGGATGGGCTGTCAATCTTCAAGTCAAGCAAGGCGTCGTTCATAAAATACGCCCCGGTGTGTGGTAT
>CAVBHI010000138.1:0-9264 GCA_963595115.1 bacterium | reverse complement strand
GATCGAACAAATCGGCACGCCGGTAGACATTTATCGTCAACCGCGCACCCCATTCGTCGCACAGTTTATCGGACAGTCCGCAGAGATCCCACAGTTCCGTCAATTCAATGGCTTTTATGATGCCCCGGAATGCGCAACCAACGCGGTTCTTCGTCCGGAATATGTGTCAATCTATAAGGACGGCGAGTTCATCAAGGAATCCAGCAGTGCGGAGTTGGGTGTAGTGGTTCACACTGCCTTCCGTGGCAGTCAGACAGAGGTGCAGATTCAGCTGCACGACACGATTGTGACAGGAATTCGCTCGCTCGAACAGCCGCCGGTCGAAGTCGGCGAACACGTTCGCGTGTTCATCCACCGAATGTTCGCATTCGACCAAAATCAGACGTATGTATTGCAGAATGCCAATCTAAACACGGCGTTCCCTGTCATTTAATTCACCTTCCGGCGGCGCATACGAACGAAAACAGCACATTGTAAAAAACGTTGAAAAAGAACGAGATTTGGAGTACAAAAAGGATTCCAAATCTCGTCTTTTGCTTTTCCGACTAATCCACGTCATATCTGCTGCCATTCGCCACGCCCATCGGTGCTGAGACAACCAGTAATAAAATCTTGTGAGGCTTTGTAATCAATTCCAAAATCAAAATGATTCACAATAGCTTCTAATGCTTTGCCATCATACTGAGTTACACCACGCGAGTTGCGCCCCGCCCAATGTTTGATGATCTTTGTGCCAGACAGGAGCTGTCGATTGAACATGGAACACAGTCGTGTTTGAATTGTTCCGTCTTCCGCAATCGCAACAACAAGAACCAAATACACGCTTTTTTCTTCTGAAAGAAAGGAGAGCAATTTATCAATATTATAGCCCTTCGGATTGCTGGATAGGAACAAAACCTTTGTCTTAATATCTGTTTCCGTAAGATAACGCTCAAACTCTCGTTCATAGTCCCCCAATTCATCGGCTGTAAAAATTTCAGGGAGAGGCTGTCTTGTATGCAGACATTTCATCAGCGTTAGCTTCAGGTCATCTTCGGCAGTAATTAAGTATTCAATGATTCGTCCACGCAAATTAACGTTGCCGATAAACGCCGCGATTGCAATTTCGGATTCCACCGCACGAACACGGCCATTCAAATCATCATGCAAAATCGCATATTCTTCCGAACGCAGAAATGAAATCGCACGGTCAACGGATTCTCGAATGCATTGAACCTGCGATTCGGTAGGCGTAAATCGTTTTCCGGTGGGAGCGATATTATTTGTCGCTTCTACCAAACGGTCAAGATTTTCTTCAAAGGTGTAGTTTTCGTGTGAATTATACAGAAATTCAAAGTTATCCGGAACATTTTCAACGCCTTCAAACTCCTGCATAATGTCTCTTCCGTTAAAGCTTCCCTTGATATTATTTCGGCGCAGCTCCTGTGAAGAATGACTAATTCTCCTGAGAAACGTGGTGTTGGCCAGCATCAAATAGTTGCGTGTCGGTGTTACCCAGCAAACAAGAAACGGAATCGTATCGTATTGATGGAGTGTAGATAGCGCCAAAACGGTATTACCAAAATTTCTGGATGCTGCTTTGCAGAATCGAATTGCAAACCAATCGCAGTAATACACACTTCTCGCTTTTATAAGGTCAAACGCTTCCTGCACGGCGTTCTGCAAATGGCTCTTATCGGTTCTGCCGTCTCTGTCTGAAATAAAGTCAACTAATTTCCTGATAATTTCTCGATTGTACATTGTTTTATATCCCTCAAAATCAAACAATGCTTTCTATATGTTACCCGCCTTAACTGTCGGCGGCTGCTCTTCCGCCTTGCGCTTACGCCCTCCTGCTGCATGTTGCTCAGACAAAGAGTTGCGTTCCCAAAAGACGCCATCCACATATCCCTGGATCTCCGGATTGCTTTCTGCCATCTCAAGTCGCTGCTCCGCCCACACACAGTATTGTTTTTCTATCTCAATTCCAAGGTAGTGGCGGTTGAGTTTTTTTGCCACAACGCTCGTTGTACCGGAACCCAAGAATGGATCAAATACAACATCTCCCTCAGAAGAACTCGCAAGCATAATCTTGGCAATCAATTTTTCTGATTTTTGAGTGGGGTGTGCGGTGTTTTCCGCCATAGACCAAAAAGGAATCGTAATATCATCCCAGAAGTTGGAGGGACAGGTATCGCGATAGTTTCCATTTTCTGTTTCTGTCCAATCCTTCGGTTTTCCGTCTACACGGTAAGGAGCAATAACTTTTTTTCTAACCTTAACAGCATCCAAATTGAATGTGTAATCCTTGCTGTTTGTAGCAAACCAAATATCTTCCATTCCGTTTTTCCAATTTGCCTTTGCGCCACGTCCTTTTTCACGCTGCCATGTAATACGATTTCTGACATAAAAAAACTCACTTAATACGTTGCCTACAATTAAGCTTGTCTCCCAGTCACAACAGACATAAATGGAAGCATTGTCTTTTAACAATGGTTTTATCGCACTCAGCCATTGGCGCGTATATTCTTCGTAATCAACGCTTTTCTTCCTTGTAAATGTCGTTCCGTGAAACGATTTTGTAAGGTTGTAGGGAGGGTCTGCAATGAGCAAATCGATACTGCTGACAGGCAGCAAGGAACAAACCTCCAGCATATTGCCAAGAATGGTTTTATCCAAAACTCCATGAAGCTCTGTCTGCTTTTGCGTCACCTCAATACAACGTTCAAGGTAAACCTTTCCCTCGTCCAACGGGGTATCGATGGTTTTGTTTCTGCCAGCTTTTGCATTCGCCATAGTTTCTCCCTCGCCTATTTACCACTTTATCGGTGTCATATGTTCCTACGCTTCCTATAGACAATAGCACGAATCCGTGTCGTTTGCAATTCATCAGAGCAGTCTCAAAACCACAAGCGGAAAACCATTCCTTTGTTTTCCCCTCTCGAAGCAATGTCAATAAAACAATTCCGGTTCGGCGCGCCGTGTAAACCCTTCCTCTAATTCGTGCTGATGATACAGATATTTCTCATCATCGTAATACTTTGCGCCGACAGGACATGCCTTCACACAAGCACAGCACTTAATGCATTTTCCCGGCACATGGGACGGATCTTCGGGGGCAATCGACCCCATAGGACAGAGCCGAATACATAGCCCGCACTTGATGCAGGCATCGGATGTTTTGGGCTTTACCTTCAGGATGTTGACCGGATTTCCAGCCCTGTCTCGCGGGGTATAATATGGACGAATCGGTTCACAGCCTCTCACCGGAATCGGCTGCGTCGGCAGTTCCTCGTTCTGAATGCGCTCTGCTATCTTATCCGCCAGGCGATCAACCAGCTTCAAATCCTCTGTATCCGGACGATGCGCTCCCAAAATGCGGGAAAATGAGTGTTCTCCGATAAAAGCACCGGCGGAAATCGTGCGAAAATGATTGTTTTCCAATTCATTTCGCAGCTCAATCAAGGCATCGTCATAGTTGCGATTGCCATACAAAACAATGGGGACTGCCGGAGTGCTGTCTCCGGTAAATCCATTTTGAACAAACGGAAGAATCAAGTTTGGAATGCGTCCGGCATAAACCGGAACACCAAATATGACCAGTTCATCCGATGCAAACCGATATGCCTGCTGCCGCGCCGCCGGCAAAGTAAAGTCCACTGTCCGATGCGGAACGCCCAGCTTTTCTGCCACATGCTTTGCAATGCGTTCTGCCACGGTTTTGGTGGTATTCGTCGCACTGAAATAAACCGCTGCTACCGAATGAATGGTCATATTGGATTCCTCCTAACAGTTCTTACTGCTTCTTTTTGTTTGCCTTTGCCTGGAACTTTTCATTATAAATGACAAAGCGCTCGTGCGTGCCGCCGCCGATTCGTCCAACCTCATCAAACGCTTCGACACGGAAAACTAATTTGCGTCCGTCCACTTCTATCAGTTCACTCTCGCAGTGAACCTTCATACCGAGTGGGGTCGGCGCATCGTGCGTCACCTCCAGCTTGGAGCCAACCGTACCGCTGCCCTCTTCCAGATACTCTTGTACGCTGGTCCACGCGGTTTTTTCCATCAGCGCGACCATCATCGGTGTTGCCAATACATCCAGTGTGCCACTCCCGATCGTCTTGGCAGAGACACTCTCGTCCACCATCAGCTCACAAGTTCCTTTGATTCCAGTTTTCAACATAATAGATAGCTCACTTTCTATGTACCACTCAGGCACAAGTTTCTTCTCTTAGACTATCATCCATTTCACCAAACGTCAACACTGCAATTTGAAAATTTTTGTATTTTTTATAGAGACGACTCACCAAGGCGTTTCCGAACATATTGCCCTATTTTTATGGAAGTCTCGCATAAAGCGTCACAAAAGAATTGACTTTCTTGTCTAAGTATGTTACGGTAATGGTACTTTAATCCATAAAAGATTTAAAGAGATAAAGACCTCCTGTCTGTACCACTCCCCAGCTTATGACGGCTGACAGGACAGAAGGAATACTTGAGAAAGAAGGAATCATCTCCATGCCTATCACCGATCTATTGGAGGAGAATTGCAAAAAATATGGCGACGAGGTCTGTCTGGTTGAGCTAAATCCGGAAATCAAAGAAATTCGCCGCGTCACTTGGAAGGAATACAATCTGATGGAGCCGACACCGGCATCTTCCTTCCGCCGCGAAATCACGTGGAATGTATTCAACGAGAAGGCAAATCGATTTGCGAACCTGCTTCTGAGCCGCGGAATCGGGCGCGGAGATAAGGTTGCCATTTTGCTCATGAACTGTTTGGAATGGCTGCCCATTTACTTTGGCATTCTCAAGACCGGCGCGCTCGCAGTGCCGTTTAACTTCCGTTATGATACCAGCGAGATCCAGTATTGCGCGGATCTGGCTGATGTTAAGGTGTTGGCGTTTGGCTCCAATTTTATTGGTCGTATTGAGCCGATCGCCGACGAGCTCGGCAGCAAACGCTTATTATTATATGTTGGCGAGGACTCTTGCCCGACTTTTGCGGAAGATTACACGCAGCTTTCCGCCAACTGTTCCAGTCAATCGCCGAATATCCCGCTGACGGATCAAGATGAAGCCGCTATTTATTTCTCCTCTGGCACAACTGGCTTTCCCAAAGCAATCCTGCACAATCACGAAAGTCTGATGCACGCAGCTCGCGTGGAACAGGCACATCACGGGCAGACACACGAGGATGTCTTTCTTTGCATTCCGCCATTATATCATACCGGAGCCAAGATGCACTGGTTTGGCAGTCTGATTTCCGGCGGCAAGGCAGTCCTTCTCAAGGGCACAAAGCCCAAATATGTGCTGGAGGCGGTCTCTAAGGAGCAGTGCACGATCGTCTGGCTGCTTGTTCCTTGGGCGCAGGATATTTTGGATGCCATTGATCGCGGTGAGATCCATCTGGACGATTATAAGCTCGACCAGTGGCGTCTCATGCACATCGGTGCGCAACCTGTTCCGCCGAGCTTAATCAAGCGCTGGAAGCAACACTTCCCGAATCATCAGTATGACACCAATTATGGTCTGAGTGAATCCATTGGCCCAGGCTGTGTGCACCTCGGCGTTGAGAACATTCATAAGGTCGGTTCGATTGGTTTACCGGGCTATGGTTGGGAAGCGAAGATTGTCGATGAAACCAATCATCCGGTGAAGCCAGGTGAGGTCGGTGAGCTGTGTGTCAAGGGTCCCGGCGTCATGACCTGTTATTATCACAATCCGGAGGCAACCGAAGAGGTATTAAAGGATGGCTGGTTGTATACCGGTGACATGGCACGTCAAGACGACGACGGATTTTTCTTCCTCGTTGACCGAAAAAAAGATGTCATCATCTCCGGCGGCGAAAATATCTATCCCGTACAGATTGAAGATTTTCTGCGGCAGATGGATGCCGTCAAGGACGTTGCCGTTATTGGACTGCCCGATTCTCGTCTCGGTGAAATTACCGGCGCAATTATCGAAGTGAAGGATGGGTATACGTTGACCGAAGAAGAGGTCAACGAATTCAGCAAGAAGATGGCGCGCTATAAGCGCCCACGCAAGATTATCTTCGCCAACATTCCACGCAACCCAACCGGCAAAATCGAAAAGCCAACTCTGCGCAAAATTTATTGTGCGGATCACCTCGTGGAAAAAGAGAACGAAGCGTAAACACACACCGCAGTATATCCTGCTCCCGCTCGGAAATGAGCGGGAGCTTTCCACTCTCTTACTGTTGTTCTGCACAATTCTCTATATTTTGTGTTTACTGTGCTTCTTTTTTGTGTTAAACTAGCAAATGACAGGCTGTAATCTGGACAGATTACACCAAACTCTGAAACTGCAGCGGCACAGTTTGTTTTTGCCGCAAAATCTACTTAGAAGGAATGATTCATACAATGAAACAGCTTATGTTGGGTAACAAAGCCGTTGCCCGCGGTCTCTATGAGGCTGGTTGCTGTGTGGCGTCCAGCTACCCCGGTACTCCGAGTACCGAGATCACGGAGGAAGCCGCAAAGTTTGATGATATCTATTGCGAATGGGCTCCGAACGAAAAGGTTGCCATGGAGGTTGCCTTTGGTGCGGCTATGGCTGGCAAGCGCAGCTTCTGTGGTATGAAGCATGTCGGTCTGAACGTTGCTGCCGACCCGCTGTTCACCGCATCATACACCGGTGTTAATGCCGGCATGGTGATTGTCGTTGCGGACGATGCCGGTATGCATTCTTCGCAGAACGAGCAGGATTCCCGCCATCATGCCATTGCGTCCAAGCTTCCGATGCTGGAGCCGGCAGATTCTGCTGAGGCTCTGGCGTTTACCAAGCTGGCATTTGAGATTTCCGAGCAGTTCGATACGCCGGTTATCCTGAAAATGTGCACTCGTGTCGCACACTCGCAGAGTGTTGTGGAAACCGGCGAGCGCATCGAAGCCGTTAAGCCGTATGAAAAGAACATTGCAAAGTACGTTATGATGCCGGCAAACGCAAAGAAGCGTCATCCGTTCGTCGAAGAGCGTACCCGCAAACTGATTGCCTACGGTGAAACCAGCGGTATCAATCGCATTGAGATGAATTCCACTGAAATCGGTGTTATTACCTCCAGTACAAGCTATCAGTATACCAAGGAGGTCTTTGGTGACAGCGCCAGCGTGCTCAAGCTGGGCATGGTCAATCCGCTTCCGGATAAGCTGATTCTGGACTTTGCATCCAAGGTGGATAAGCTTATTATTGTAGAAGAGCTTGATCCAATCATCGAGAATCACTGCAAATCTCTGGGGCTTTCCGTCACCGGAAAAGACGTTCTGCCGCTTGAGGGCGAATTTTCGCAGAATCTGATTGCCGAAAAGCTTGGTATGCCGGAAAAGCCGTCATGTCAGTTTGATGAGCAGCTTCCGATGCGTCCGCCGGCAATGTGTTCCGGCTGCCCTCACCGTGGTCTGTTCTACACGCTGAGCAAGAACAAGATTACCGTTCTGGGTGACATCGGCTGCTACACGCTGGGTGCGGCAGCTCCCTTGAGTGCAATGGAAATGACGCTCTGTATGGGCGCGTCCATTTCGGCAACGCACGGCTTCAATAAGGCGCTGGGTGCGCAGTCCGAACACAAAACCGTTGCTGTCATCGGTGATTCTACCTTTATGCATTCCGGTATGACTGGTCTTGCCAACATTGCTTACAATCAGAGCAATTCCACTGTCATCATTCTGGACAACTCGATCACCGGTATGACCGGCCATCAGCAGAATCCGACCACCGGTTACACGATTAAGGGTGATCCGGCAGGCAAGATTGATCTGGAGTCTCTTTGCAGAGCAATGGGCTTTGCGCGTGTCCGCGTCGTTGACCCATACAACCTGAAGGAATGTGAATCGGTTATTCTGGAAGAGCTGGCGTCAGATGAGGCTTCCGTCATTATCAGTCGTCGTCCGTGCGTCCTTCTGAAATACGTCAAAACAAATCCGGCATTGAAGGTAAACAATGACGCTTGCCGCGGCTGTAAGGCGTGTATGCGTCTGGGCTGTCCGTCAATCAGCTTCAAAAACGGCAAGGCGAAGATTGATGCTACGCTTTGTGTCGGCTGCGGCGTCTGTCAGCAGTTGTGCGGCTTTGGCGCACTGGAATAAGAAGGAGGACGGCAGATCATGACAAAGAATATAATGATTGTCGGCGTCGGCGGACAAGGATCGCTGTTAGCCAGCAAATTGCTCGGTCAGATTCTTCTGGCGCAGGGCTATGATGTAAAGGTATCTGAGGTACATGGCATGAGCCAGCGCGGCGGCAGTGTTGTTACCTACGTGCGTTTTGGCGACAAGGTTTACTCTCCTATCATTGACGAGGGAGAAGCAGATTACATTATCTCGTTTGAGCGTCTGGAAGCCGCTCGCTATATGAAGTTCCTGAAGCCGGGCGGACACGTTGTTGTCAATACGCAGATGATTGATCCTATGCCGGTCATCACCGGTGCAACGGAGTATCCGACCGATCTGATTGAAAAAATGGAACAGGCAGGTGCAGTAGTCGATGCAATTGACGCACTGGCAATCGCTACGGAAGCTGGCTCCTCCAAGGCGGTCAATATTGCCCTGATGGGATGCATCTCCAAATACTTCGATTTTTCCGAAGAAGCATGGATGGATGCACTGACCGCTTGCGTTCCGCCAAAATTCTTAGAGTTAAATAAAAAAGCATTTTTACTCGGTCGCGGCGAGTAATCCCGTCGGCATTTTCAGGAGAAATCCCTCTCATGTAATGAAGTCACAAGGAATGACTTTGCGAGAGCCATAATCCCCACTTTTTACAAATCGGGCAAAGGATCGCTATTCTTCCCCTTTCTGAAGGCAGCGCGATAGCGGTAAGTCCCCCTTCTGTACGCAATCAACAAAGGAGTACATAGAAATCTATGGAGCACTATTATCAGCCGGAAATCGAAACCATGCCACATGAGCAGATCGAAGCGCTGCAGAGCGAACGTCTGGTCAAGCAGATTAAGCACGTCTATGACAACGTTGCCTTTTATCGCAACAAGATGGATGAACAGGGCATCAAGCCGGAAGACATTCACGGCATTGAGGATTTGCATAAGCTCCCGTTTATCTGCAAGGACGACCTGCGCGACGAGTATCCGTATGGTCTGCTGGCAAAGCCGCTGAAGGATGTCGTTCGCATCCAGTCAACCTCCGGCACCACCGGTCGCCGCGTTGTCGCGTTTTACACCCGAACGATCTTGATGTATGGGAGGATTGCTGTGCACGCGCAATTTGTGCCGCGGGCGGCACGGACGAGGATGTCTGCCATGTATCCTAT
>CAVBHI010000137.1:0-12183 GCA_963595115.1 bacterium | reverse complement strand
GGCGGAGTCGTCCGCTTCTCCGTTTCCGAAATGCCGCGCGCCGAAGCGCCGGGCGTTGCCGAGGTGCGCTTTGTCTGCGAGGATCACGGCATCGGCATGACCAGAGAATTTCAGCAAACGATGTTTGAACCGTTTGCACAGGAGATGGATACCGTCATCAGCCATTCCGACGGCGTGGGACTGGGTCTTTCCATTGTACAGAAGCTGGTAAAGAAGCTCGGCGGTACGATTTCGGTTGACAGCGAGAAGGGTGTGGGCACACGGTTTGAAATCGTTCTTCCCTACAAATACGCCGATGCACCGACCGAAAACGCGCCGACGGAAACCGACAAATTCTCTCTGCGCGGACTGACCCTGCTGCTGGCGGAGGACAACAAGCTGAACATGGAGGTCGCGAATATGCTGCTGACCCAAGCCGGAGCAACGCTCATCAAGGCGTATAACGGCAAGGAAGCGTTGGACTGCTTTGCTTCCTCTGCCGTCGGCACAATTGACGTTGTGCTGACCGATATGTTCATGCCGGTGATGGACGGACTGGAAGCGACAAAGCGCATCCGCGCGCTCGACCGTCCGGACGCAAGGACAACGCCGATCATTGCCATGACCGCCAGTCTGTTTGAAGAGGATCGGGAGGCTTGCATGGATGCCGGTATGACTGGATTTCTATCCAAGCCACTGGACATGGAGCAGCTTATCCAGACCATCTCACAGCAAATACGAAAGGAACAACATACATGAATAATTTAGAACAGTTTTATGCTGCGATCGGTTCGGACGCAAAGCCGGTAATCGGTCGTTTCTGCGGCAATGCCGATATGGCAAAACGCTTTATCATCAAGTTTACCAACGACAGCAGCTTCGGTGATCTGACGCAGGCGCTGACGGACAATCGAACCGACGACGCCTTTCGTGCGGCACATACGCTAAAGGGCATCTGCTTGAATCTCGGCTTTGATAAGCTCTCCGGAATCACCTCCTGTGTCACAGAGCTGCTGCGAAACGTAGATCTCAGCGGAGCAAAAAACGCCTTTCCGGAATTGCAGGAGGAGTATCACCGCGTGACCGACGCCGTAAATACGCTGTTAAAATAACCATTGGCGGCACAGCCTTAAAGCAGGCGTTTTTCCATCCAAAGAAACAGGGCAAGAAATCAACGGGTTTCCGTGATTTCTTGCCCTGAAATTTTGTCTCGCTCTTTGTAATTTGCAATGCGCTCGTTTTCCGCCTGCACGGAGCGTCATGCATTACGATTCCAGAAATTTCGCAACATTGTCCGACGTAACCGCCTGGAATGATGTCCAGAAGATATAATCGTCCACGCGATCCGCAATCGTAATACCCTGATCGTAGTCATATCCATGGTTCAGATTGTTGGCGACCGCGATGGCAGTCTCCGCCTGCTGCGCTCCATCCTGAAAGGCAGTCATCGTCATCGTGCCGTCATGAATCGCGTCCAGCGCATCGTCCAAGCCGTCCACGCCGATAATCATCGGCAGCTTTTCCGGATCGGTCGCCTGCAGCGCGGATAGTGCGCCCAGCGCCATCGCGTCGTCCGTCGCGATAACCAGATCAATGTCCTCCGCCTTGATTGTTTCTTTTGCCAGCAGAGCGGCAACGTTCTTTTTCGCCTTTTCGCGGGAATAGCTTCCGTTGACCGGTTTTGTGACCGCCTTCATGACAAAGCCGTTCTCCTCCATGACCTCCAGCATCGCGTCTGCGCGCTGCTGAGAGGAGCGCAGGCTGTCCGAACCCTTTAACAGCAGATAGCGGATGGTTTTCATCCCCTCCGACTGGCACTTTTCCGCCATGACATTGCCCTGCAACGTACCGGCTTCTTCTTCCTCTGCGCCGACATAAATATGCGTTTTGTCCAAAACGGAGGTGTCCGTCGGCATCCGGTTGAGAAAGACCACCTTGCGATTGCCTGCCGCCTCAATGGCCTCCTCGGCGCGGGACGGGTCAACCAGATTGATTAAAAACGCACTCTCGCCGGAGGTTCTGGCTTCGCGAATCTGCTCCAGCTGCTTGTCGGCGTCGTTTCCCGCCGAGACCGTGGTCAGCGTATAGCCGCTTGCCTGTGCCGCCGCCGTGCAGTCATCCTGTAGCTGCGTCAGCCAAGCGTCCTTGCAGGACAGAAACAGCGTCATCGGTCCGTTATCCTCCACGCTGCCGGAGCCTGCCGTTTGGTGGCTGTTGCCGCACGCGCACAACGCGCCGAGACAAACCGCACAAGCCAGCACCAGCGCCGTAATTCTTCGTCTTTTCACTACAATCCCCTCGCTTTCTCCTGTTAAACAGTCGAATGTGAAACTACTTTAATAATACCGATTCTATTTCGCTCCGTCAACCTTGATTGCGGGATTGGAAGCGATGTTTTTCTGAAGCACAGCGACGCGCAGAGCATCCGCGAAAGCGTCCGCACAGCTGCTTTTTTCGGTATGTCTCAGTCTTGAATCTGCTGTTCCATCCTGGATAGATAATAGTCGGCGGTGCGCTGCGTCACGAGCGTCATCGGGATCGAAACACTTTCCGCCTGCTCGCCGCGGTACAATGCCAGCGCGGTGTCCACACAGGAAACGCCCATTTGATACGCATCCTGTACAATTGCGCCGGCAATCTCGCCGATCTGAATCAAACGGAGCACCTCCGGCGTGCCGTCAAAGGAAACGATCGGAATCTCTCGTCCGGCAGCGCGCACGGCGCGGCTCGCGCCAATGGCAATATCGTCATCCGTCGCGCAGATAACGCCAACGGAATCAAACTTTTTCAGCAGCTGTTCCGTCTGCTTTTGTGCGCTGCTGCGGGTAACGCTGCCCGCTTGACTGCACAGAACGGTGATGTCGTTTGCCGCCAGACTTTTTTCCAGGCCGCTGACGCGGTCGGTATGATTGCGGCTGTTCTCCGAGCCATACAAAACGATAGCCGTGTCGGTTGTCGCCATCTGAGCGGCAAACGCTCCCTCCCGCTGTCCGCCGAGCAGACTATCCGAGCCGATATAGGCGGCACAGCCGTCGTATTCCAGATTTTCATCCACCGCGAGCAAAATCTTGCCCTGCTTTTCCGCGTTTTGCAGACTCTGCGTCAGCAAGCCCTCCTCGCACGGGGCAATTGCCAGCACATCCAACGCCATATTGGACATAATATCGACGATTTCCGCCTGCTCCTCCGCGTTTTCCTCGCTGTCCGGCGCAACGACAATGACCTCAACGCCCAGGCGATCCGCTTCCGCCTCCGCCCCCGCCTTGACCAGCGGGTAAAACTCGCCGTCCAGCGACTTGAGCACGATCCCGATATAAGGCATATCAAGCGATTCCAGATCCGTGGAAACATCCCCTGTCAGGGCGTGAACGGCATTTTCCTGTAGCTCACAGCCGCAGCTCAACACCGCCAGCGCCATGGACAGCAGGACACAGAGCAGCCTGCGCATTGCGTCACCTCCCGTGCTGCGTCATATGTATCAGTATACCGTATTTTTCCGAAACCGGCAACCGCCAACCGGCGGCAAAGACGCAATGCAAGACCGGAAAATCCCGCCGGAACAACCGACTTCCCTCGGATTTCCGTCATTTTTTTGTCGATAATTCCGCGCAATACAGTTGTATCGCCATCATATTGATGGTATAATACTAAGGTATGTGAGTGCATCACAGATCTGCGGGAATCCGCCCGCAGAGGATGCTTATATGGAAAGGGGCAAATTGACTATGCCAGGAAAAATTGTACTGGGCGCTCAGTGGGGCGACGAGGGCAAGGGTAAGTATATCGACATCTTTGCTTCGCAGGCAGATCTGGTCGTCCGTTCACAGGGCGGCAACAATGCGGGACACACGGTTGTTGTCGGCGATAAAAAATACAAGCTGCAGCTGATTCCTTCCGGCATTCTGTATCCGGACTGCATCAACATCATTGGACCCGGTGTTGTGGTCAATCCGAAGTCGATTCTGGGCGAGATGGACGGTCTTCAGGAGCGCGGCATTTCCACAAAGAATCTGTTTATCGACGCGCGTGCACACTGCATTCTGCCGTGGCATCTGGAGCTGGATGCACTAAGCGAAAAGGCGCGCGGCGGCGACGACATCGGCACGACCAAAAAGGGCATCGGTCCGACCTATATGGATAAGTCGGAGCGCATCGGCGTGCGGATGCACGACTTTGTTGATCCGGAGCGCTTTGAAGCCGTGATGACCGAGGCGTGTGAACGCAAGAACAAGGTAATCACCGGTGTATACGGCGGCGAGCCGATTGACATCAAGGCAGTTCTCGCCGAGTACCGCGAGTACGCCGATCGCCTGCGCAGCCATGTGGCGGATACCTCCGTTATGACCTACGAAGCAATCAAAGCCGGCAAGGAGGTTCTGTTCGAGGGCGCACAGGGTACGCTGCTCGACCTCGATATGGGCACCTATCCATATGTTACCTCCTCCCATCCGGTATCTGGCGGCTGCTGCATCGGCTCCGGCGTCGGTCCGACAGCGGTCAACGAGATCGTCGGTATCTGCAAGAGCTACACCACCCGCGTCGGCAAGGGACCGTTCCCGACCGAGCTGTTTGACGAGACTGGCGACTACATTCGCAATGCCGGCTTTGAGTTCGGCACCGTCACCGGACGTCCGAGACGAACCGGCTGGTTTGATGCGGTAATCGCGCGCTATGCTGTTCGCGTCAACGGTCTGACCGAGATGGTCATCAACAAGATTGACCCGCTGTGCGGTCTGCCGAAGCTGAAGGTTTGCGTTGCCTATGACTTTAAGGGACAGCGCATCACCGAGTTTCCGGCAAATTTCGCCGATCTGGAGGACTGCAAGCCGATTTATGAGGAATTCGATGGCTTTACCGAGGACATCACCGCTTGCCGCACGTTCGACGAGCTGCCGAAGAGCGTTCAGAGCTACATCAAGGCGCTGGAGGAAATCATCGGCTGTCCGGTTCGTATGCTGGGCGTTGGTCCCGGTCGCGATCAGGTCGTTACGGTTAAGTAACATAGCAGCACTCTGCTGCACAACGCCTCGCTGTCTGCGGACAGCGGGGTGTTTTTTTGTTGTGCGGAGGGCGGCAGATCCATGCACCGGCTATGCCCGAAGGAAAGCTTACCTATCCCACGACACCGCGCACGCGGCAAAGAAATTATTTGGAAACAAGGCGAACTCCCACATTTCGTATGGATAATATGATATAGTATTGTGTGGGAGGGATAAACCATGACATTATCCAAAAAAGAGCAATTGGCACAGCAGGCGGCGCAGCGGTTGACCGAAACCGGCGCAACGCTCTCGGTTGCCGAATCGTGCACCGGCGGAATGCTGTCGGCTGCAATTACCAGTATTCCCGGCGCGTCCAGATTTTATAAGGGCGGCGTGTGCAGCTACTGGAACGAAATCAAGCACGGTATACTGGGTGTCCGACAGGAGACGCTGGATACCTACACCGCTGTTTCCGCGCAGACGGCAAAGGAAATGGCAGTCGGCTGTGCGCGGCTGTTTCATACGGATCTCGCCGTCAGCGTGACCGGCTACGCCGGACCGGACGGCGGCGAGGACGGCACGCCGGTGGGAACGATTTATTTGGGGATTTATTTTCGCGACACCGTGCGCGTCATCTGCATTCACGAGCCGTCCGGACGGGCAAATGCACGTGAGAAAGCCTGCGAAACGGCGTTCGCATTGATGTTGGAACAGCTGAATCAAATCAAATTGAAAAATTAAGGTTAAGTTTCACATTTTTTCTGGACTTGTAGGCGGAATGGTTGTATACTATTCCTATAAATACTGCAATTGTCGATAATTTTTCGTTTTATGATACACAGGCAGGAAAATAAAGGCAAAAACAGGAAAAGAATAGTGTGGCTTTCGTGGGAGGAATCCCTCCCTATTCTAAGAGATTGGAGAAATGAAGCATGTCTAGGAAGAAAGAGTGTGTAGCAATGCTGCTGGCCGGCGGTCGCGGCAGCAGATTGTATGTCTTAACGGAGAACGTTGCCAAGCCGGCGGTTCCATTCGGCGGGAAATATCGTATCATTGATTTCCCGCTGTCCAATTGTTCCAATTCCGGCATTGACACGGTTGGCGTTCTGACACAGTACGAGCCTCATGCGCTCAATGCGTATCTGTCAACCGGTCAGACATGGGATCTTGACCGGCTGGACGGCGGCGTGTACTGCCTGCCTCCGTATGAGAGAGGAGAAGGCTCGGAGTGGTACAAGGGCACTGCCAATGCCATCTATCAGAACATTGCCTTTTTGGATCAGTACAATCCGGAATATGTTCTGGTTTTATCCGGCGACCATATTTACAAGATGGACTACGACAAGATGCTGGATGTTCACAAGGAAAAGCATGCGTCGGCAACCATCGCCGTGCTCAACGTGACGCTGGAGGAGGCAACCCGCTTCGGTATCCTCAATTGCCATCCGGACGGCACGATTTATGAATTTGAAGAGAAGCCGGCAAAGCCGAAGTCCACGCTGGCATCCATGGGTATTTACATCTTTACCTGGTCGAAGCTGCGCCAGTATCTGATTGACGATGAGAACGACCCGAACTCCTCCAACGATTTCGGCAAGAACATCATTCCGGCAATGCTGGAAAAGGGAGAAAATCTCCAATCCTACCAGTTCGACGGATATTGGAAGGACGTCGGAACCATTGAGTCGCTGTGGGAAGCAAATATGGATCTGCTCTCCCCCGAATCCGGCTTGAATCTGGACGATCCGGATTGGAAGATTTACGGTCGCACCAGTGCAGCGCCGCCGCACTTTACCGGCAAAAAGGCAGACATCAACCATTCGCTGGTGGTCGAAGGCTGCGAGGTCGAAGGAAAGGTTGACAATTCGGTTTTGTTCTCCCGTGTCATCGTCGAAGAGGGCGCGGAGGTAAATTATTCTGTTATCATGCCGGGCGCTGTCATCGAAAAGGGCGCTAAGGTAGAATATGCCATTGTTGCGGAGGACGCACACATCTGCGCCGGAGCGGTGGTCGGCAATACGCCGGATCAGATACCGCCGGAGCAGTGGGGCGTTGCCGTTATTGGCGGCGGCGTGACCGTTGGCAAAAATGCAACGGTTGCCGCCAAGCAGATGATTGATACAAATATCCCGGACGCAGAATAATGAGGTGAAATCATGAAGAATACACTTGGAATTGTCATTGGCTTTGACATGGATAACGATATGCGCGAGCTGTCGGAGCACCGTCCGGTTGCTTCCGTCCCGTTTAGCGGACGCTATCGCATTATTGATTTTATGATTTCCAATCTGGTGAATTCCGGCTGCAATCAGGTCGGTATTGTGATGCGTGATAAGTATCAGTCTCTGATGGATCATTTGGGAACCGGTAAGGATTGGGATCTCGCCCGCAAGCGCGGCGGTTTGATGATGCTTCCGCCGAACGCCTTTGCTCCGAAGTCCTCTCCGCTGGTGACGGAAAATTACCGCACCGTGCTGGAGGCGCTCGGCTCGATCAGTGAGCTGTTCCGCAAGAGCAAGGCGGAGCACGTCATCATTGCCGGCGGCGACATTGTGGCAAACATTCCGCTGGATGACGTACTGCGCAAGCATCGGGAAACCGGCGTGGACGTAACCGTGGTCTGCACCAAGTCGGGCGAGGGCTCGGCAAGCGATACCTATTTGGCGCTTTCTCCGCGCCATGAAATCACCGATATTCGCTATGGCGACAACATGGGCGGTCAGTGCAAGCACAAGTCGCTGGGTATTTACGTGATGAAGCGTGAGTTCCTGCGTCAGCTGCTTTCGGACTGTGTGACCCACAACCTCCGCTCGTTTGAGCGCGATGCCATGCAGTATCTGTTTACTCAGGGCAAGCAGCTGTATGGCTATGTGTTTAACAATTATGCAACCCGCATTGAGGACGTCAAGGGCTATTTCGCCACGTCAATGGATATGCTGGACAAGGATCTGCGCGATCAGGTCTTTGTTCCGGATCGCCCGATCTGCACCAAGATCCGCGACGAAGCGCCGACCTATTACGGCGATGAAGCGGTTGTCAACGACAGCCTGATTGCAGACGGCTGCAAGATTGAGGGTCGTGTGGAAAACTCCATTCTGTTCCGCGGCGTCACCGTGAAAAAGGGTGCGGTCGTTAAGGATTCTATTATTATGCAGGGCGGCGAGATTGGAGAAAACGTCGATCTGTCGTATGTCGTAACGGATAAAAACGTTGTCATTCGTCCGGATCGCAAGATGATGGGGCATGTCACCTATCCGGTTGCGGTCTGCAAGGACGCGATTGTATAACGTGCGGTATATCGGCGCCGCCGGATACGCTCTTTCATCCGGCGGTCGCTGATTCTGCATCACCACAAGCACGCGGGGGCTTGACCTCGCACGAGCGCTGCTCCGGGGATGGGCAGAGAAAAAGAGGAGAACATCATGAAAGTTTTATACGTAGCCAGTGAGGTTGCGCCTTTTATCAAAACAGGCGGTCTGGCGGATGTCGCCGGTTCACTGCCGCAGGCGCTGACCGAAGAGGGATGCGAGGTAAGCGTTGTTTGCCCGCGGTACTCCCTGATTGGAAAGGAATGGCTGGAAAAGATGAAGCTGGTGGACACCATGTATGTCCAGCTCGCCTGGCGCAGCCAGTACTGCGGTATTTATCACCTGAAAAAGGATCATATCAATTATTACTTCATTGAAAATGAGTATTATTTTGACCGCAAACAGATCTACGGTGAATACGACGACGCAGAGCGCTTTGCGTTTTTCTGCCATGCGGTACTGGATATGCTGCCGATTATCGGCTTCCATCCGGATGTTATCAACTGCAATGACTGGCAGACCGCACTGGTTCCGGTTTACTATAGCCTGTATTACAAGTTCAGCGCGCTGTACGCAAAAATCAAGACGGTATTTACCATTCACAACATCCAGTATCAGGGTCAGTTTGGTGATGAAATCACGGATTATGTACTGGGTATTGATCGGTATCAGTTTGATAACGGATTCCTGCAGCAGGATGGCGACGTCAATCTGATGAAGGCAGCCATTGTCTGCGCCAATTGCGTGACAACGGTTTCGCCGAGCTACGCGCAGGAGATCCAGACGCCGTTTTACGGCTTCTCCCTGGATCCGGTGCTGCGCTGGTACAACGGCAAGGTATACGGTATTCTCAACGGTCTGAACATCAAGTACTACGATCCGGAGACGGATACCCACCTGTTCCAGAACTACGGCATTGACACACTGGATGACAAGAAGAAGAACCGCGATGCTCTGTTGGAGATGTGCGGTTTGCAGGCCGACGACGACACAATGGTTATCGGCATGATCGGACGACTGGTCAGCCAGAAGGGTCTGGATCTGCTCCAGAGCGTTCTGGGCGATATTCTGAGTCTGAATGTTCGACTGATTGTACTGGGCACAGGCGACTATGGCTATGAGCAGATGTTCCTTGATGCAAAGAAGGCATATCCGGATAAGCTGTCGGCAAACATTATGTTCAACAACGATCTGGCGAACAAGATCTACGGTGGCGCTGACCTGATGCTGCTGCCGTCTCTGTTTGAGCCGTGCGGTCTGACACAGATGATTTCGATGCGCTACGGCACGATTCCGCTGGTACGTGAGACCGGCGGTTTGAAGGACACGGTGACGCCGTACAATCAGTACACCGGTACGGGCGACGGATTCTCGTTTACGGCATTCAATGCACACGACCTGTTGTATGTCCTGCAGGAAGCCATTCATGTGTTCACGGAGAAGAAGGACGCATGGAGAGCCATGCAGATCCAGGGCATGAAGGGCGACTACAGCTGGACAACCTCTGCGGCAAAGTATGTCGAAGTTTACAAGACGGCAATCAACGCAAAGTAATTGACGCACATGACGAAGCGCAGCTCCTGCAAAGGGGCTGCGCTTTTTTGCAAAAACCGATAACGTTCATCGGGCTGCTGCCGGAGCATCTGCGGCGGTCTTGCTCCATGACAGGAGAGGTCCTCCCCCCTGTACCGAAATACCGGGGAGAGGACGAGTGAAGAAACAAGTGTGCTCCAGCATATTATAGTTCGATATTGTCCATTTGCTTTGCAGCAGAGACAATGATGTCCGCGCATAAATCAATACCGAGCAAGCCGCTGTCCAGACTGAGGCTGTAATTGTGATAATCGCCCCAGACCTGATCGGTATAGTACTTATAATAGGTCTTGCGGTTGCGGTCTTTTTTCTCCAACCGCTTTTGAATATTGACCTCGCTCTCCCCGTAGCGGGCGAGAACGCGTTCTGCGCGGTGTTTCATGTCGGAGTGTATAAACACATTCAGTGTCAGGAAACCGCTCTCCTTGAGGATGTAGTCCGCACAGCGACCGACAATGACGCAAGGACCTTGCTCCGCATAGTTGCGGATAATGTTCGACTGAATCCGAAACAGCTGATCCTGCGGGTCTTCATAATAAGCCGTGGTATTGAGCGTCCAGTTCCCAAACCATTTGTTGGCACGAGAGCTGTATTCTCCCTGCTCGGTGATGATGCGCTCGTCAAAGCCGGTTTCCTTGGCAGCCTGTGCGACAATCTCGGCATCATAAAACGGCAGCTCCAGAAGCTCTGCTACCTTTTTCCCGACGGAGTGCCCGCCGCTGCCAAATTCGCGGCTGACAGTAATAATCGGATACATAAAAATCCTCCTTCTATTGCGTGAATCAATTCCAAAAGGAACGACAGAGAACTCATTGGGTCATGCTGAGAAAAAACATAGGTCATGCGACGTGCGTTTTTTCGATCATGCCTACTCATTTTCCTCGCGCAGACGCTGAAGAAGCGCTTCAAACTCTTCGTATGTGCCGCGCCCCTCGGTAAAGGCATTGGCAGAGGCGGCAGCCAACGAGTATTGAAAGGCATCAATCATACTTTGCTGCTGTCCATAGCCGGAGATAAAGCCCGCCAGCATGGAATCTCCGCAGCTAACGGTATTGCGAACCTCGCCCTCCATGGCGCTGTGGCGATAAACATCCCCCTGTTCGGTGACAAGCACCGCGCCATCCGAGCCGAGCGTCACGAGAACATTGCGTGCGCCCATTTCCTGTAAGCTCTTGGCGTTGCGGATAATATCATCAATGCTTTCCGGCGGCGCATAGAAAATATCCGTCAATTCCTTTTTGTTTGGTTTGATTAGGAATGGATGATATTTTAAGGTGTTTAACAGCAGCGAACCTTTGGCATCGACAATGATCTTCAAGTCGGTATCTGCCAGGCGGCTCATCAAATCGCCGTAAATGGTATCACGTGCACCGCGCGGAACCGTGCCGGATAATACTAAGGTATCGCCATCTTTCACCAGGGAGCGAACCTGCTCACACAGAGCGTCCAGATCCTCCGGTGTAATCTTCGGACCAAGCCCGTTGATGGAGCTTTCCAGCCCATGCAGCATCTGTACGTCGATGCGGCTGTTGCCGCGTTCCAGATGAATAAAGCGGTTTTCCACTCCCTCCATATCCATTAAACGACAGATTTCGTCACCCGTAAAACCGGCGACGAAGCCAAGCGCTAAATTGGGTTCCCGTAAAATATGTAAGGCATAAGAAACGTTAATGCCTTTGCCACCAGGCGTCAACCGGTCATATTTGGCACGGTTGGTTCGTCCGGATTGAAAATCCGGTACAGAAACAATGTAATCCAGGCATGGATTAAGCGTGACAGTATAAATCATTCCGTTGCTCCTCCCAATCCGAAGAATCATTCGGATTGCTAAGATTAATTTTGAAAAATGCACAAAGCCTATTGTTTGTTACCAATCTTATTATAACATCTTGTCCAAAAAAGTGGTATGTTTTTACCGGAAAGTTTACTATTCATTCAAAAAATCCTCAGAAAGCTGTCATAGTTGCCGGAATAAAATCCACAGATGTATAAAAATAAAAATAATTTGCAAATTCAGTTGACAGAGAAAGCAATACCATGCTATAATAAGTCCTGCGTAACACAGAGATTCGATACGGAGAGGTATCGAAGTGGTCATAACGAGGCGGTCTTGAAAACCGTTTGTCCGCAAGGGCGCGTGGGTTCGAATCCCACCCTCTCCGCCATTTCTTTTTCGATGGCAGAGACGGATGAGATCTCCGCCAAAGCTATCCTCTGTGTCACCTTGGAATATCACGTCTCCCACAGCATCTGGCGTGAATTGAAATGGAGAAGTACCCAAGTGGTGAAGGGGCTCCCCTGCTAAGGGAGTAGGGCGCGAA
>CAVBHI010000136.1:0-2540 GCA_963595115.1 bacterium | reverse complement strand
AATATCCGCCAGCGCCGCCGCACCCATCAGGAACACCAGTGTGCCCCTTGTTCGCACCAGCGCACCAAAGTCAATGTCGTACTCCTGTCCCGCACGGCGATGTCCCGTGATAATATGCACGGACGACGCAGCGTCGCGGTGCGTCACCGGAATGCCCGCATATGCCGGAACGGCAATCGCTGACGTCACGCCCGGAACGATCTCATAGGGAATGCCGTGCTGCACCAGCAGCTCCAGCTCCTCGCCGCCACGCCCGAACAGGAACGGATCGCCGCCCTTGAGCCGAACCACGGTCTTTCCCTCCTGTGCCCGTTCCAACAGAAGCCGGTTGATCTGCTCCTGCGGCATCGTGTGGTTGCCGGCACACTTTCCCACGTCAATTTTTTCCGCCCTCTCCGGCAGAAGCAGCACCATGCTGTTTCCAATCAGGCGGTCATACACAATGACATCCGCCTGCTCGATCAGCTGCTTGCCGCGCACCGTCATCAGCCCAACGTCCGATGGACCGGCTCCAATCAAATAAACCTTACCCACTCTCATGCTTTTAACCCCCCACGCTGTATTTTTTCCGCCAGCCGGATTCCCAGCTCTGCGGCATGGTTTCGCTCTCCTTCCATGTCCGCGCGCAGACAGCTCCCGCTGTCCTCCGCGTAAAACAAGCCGCTCACATGCAGTCGGTTTTCCGGTGTAATCACCGCATACGCCGCCGTCGGCGTGCTGCATCCGCCGTTCAGCGCCGCCAGAAACGCCCTCTCACAGCACGACGTATCGCGGCTGTCCGCATCGAAAAAACCCTCCAGGCAGCGATAATCCTCTCCGGCTCGTCCCTGCACCGCCAGCACGCCCTGTCCTGCCGCCGGAAGCAGCTCCTCGGTGGAAAAGATGCGGGAAATCCGGTGCTCCAGCCCCAGTCGCTTTAGCCCGGCGACCGCGAGCACCGTCGCGCCGTACTGTCCCTCATCCAGCTTGCGCAGGCGCGTCTGCACATTGCCGCGAATCGGCGCAAAGTGCGCCTGCGGAAACAGCGCGCGCAGCTGGACAATTCTCCGGCTGCTCGCGCAGCCAAACGGCAGAGAGAAATCAATCTCGGTTTTGCCCTCCGGCAAAATCAGCGCGTCGCGCGGATCTTCCCGTTTGGAATAGCCCAGCAGCGGCAGCGTATCCGACACCTGTGCCGGAACGTCCTTCAGGCTGTGTACCGACAAATCACTTCTCCCGTCCAGCAGCGCCTGATCCAGCTCCTTGACAAACAGACCCTTGCCGCCGACCTTGTCCAGCGTCCGATCCAAAATCCGATCGCCCGTTGTCGTCAGACGCACCAGCTGCGCCGAAACACCCTGCTCCTGCAAATACCGTGCCAGCATCTCCGCCTGTACCACCGCGAGCTTACTCGCCCGTGTGCCAATGCGTACCACGTTCATCCGTCGTTCTCCTTCTCCACTGTCAATGCCGCCCGAATCGCGGCACTCACGTGCTTGACCCGCTTGTGATCCACTCCGCCGGAGCTGATTCCCGCAACAATGTCATCCTGCTCCACCAGCGCCGGAAAGTAAAAATCGCACAGTGCTTGATTCGATGCGATGTTCACCGGAATGCCCTTGCTCCGGCACTCCTCATAGATTTGCCGGTCGGCGTCCGGGTCATCGGTTGCGCTCAGCACCAGCACGGCATCCGGTATGCTGTCCGGCTGATACCGCTGCGCAATCAGCTCCACTTGATTTTCATATTCCCGCGCCAGCGCACGTACCTCCTCGCTGATTTCCGGCGCTGTCACCGTCACCCGCGCTCCAAAGCGCAGCAGACCGCCCAGCCGACGGGCTGCAATGTGACCTGCCCCGTACAGCGCAACCGGCTTGCCCTCCAAATTCACAAACAGCGGAAACCAGCTCATGCCTGTTCCTCCGGATATGCCCGTGCAAACGCTTCCAAGCACGCCCGCAGCGTCTCCGGCTGCGCGGTGTCACGCAGGGCAAACAGCAGCTTGCTGACCACCTTTGCGCTCGACTGCGCAATCGACTGCTCAATACGCTCCTGCGTCGACTCCGGCAGATGTGCCTCGCCGAACGCCCTGCCCGTGCGCCAGCAGACGTCCTTCGCCGCTTCTCGGCTGATGCGCTGAATCTGCGGGACAAAATCCTTGCACTCATACCATGAGGCAAATTCCTCAATGCCGCCGCGCAGCAGCTCCTGCGCCTGCCGCACCTGCTCCCGCGTCTCTGCCGACTGGCGATCGGCGGCAAACGAGTCGATGTCATACACCGTCGCATACGGCAGCGTACCAATCTCCGGATCGATATCACGCGGTACGGCAAGGTCAAGAAACAGCTTTGGTTCGGTCAGCCCCAGCTTTTCGATCTCCTCGCGGCGCAGCGTCAGGTTCGGACTTGCCGTCGCCGAGACAATCATCCCGCACTGCGGCAGATAGTCATATCGTTCGCCGTAGTTGATGCGGTGGCAGCCGGATGGAATCTCCACCATGCCGCTGCGGTACTGCCGAACCGTGACGGTGACGTCCGCGCCCTGCTCACGCAGGGCAGTCG
>CAVBHI010000135.1:0-4633 GCA_963595115.1 bacterium | reverse complement strand
TTCTAAAACACCGGAGCCGCAAAGAGAAAAGGAGTTAAAAAATCATGTATAATGTCATGTCACCCAAGGCAGAAGAATTTATCAGCGACGAGGAGATTCGCCGCTGTCTTGCCTATGCGGAAGAAAATAAGAATAATCGCGAGGTCATTGATCGTATCTTGACACAGGCGCGTGAAATGAAGGGCATTTCCCATCAGGACGCACTGGTTTTGCTGGACTGCGAGCTTGAGGATAAAAACCAGGAGATTTTCCAACTGGCACGTGACATCAAGCAGGAATTTTACGGCAACCGCGTTGTCATGTTTGCCCCGCTCTATTTGTCCAACTATTGTATCAACGGCTGTGAATACTGTCCCTATCACGCAAAGAACCGCCATATTCCACGCAAAAAGTTGACACAGGACGAGATTCGCCGCGAGGTCATTGCTTTGCAGGATATGGGACACAAGCGTCTTGCCATTGAGGCTGGAGAAGATCCCGTTCACAATCCGTTGGAATATATTCTGGAATGTATCAAGACAATCTACAGCATTCAGCACAAAAACGGTGCGATTCGTCGCGTCAACGTGAATATCGCCGCCACGACAGTCGAAAATTACACCAAGCTCAAGGATGCCGGTATCGGCACTTATATTCTGTTTCAGGAAACCTATAATAAGAAGTCGTATGAACAGCTGCATCCATCCGGTCCGAAGTCAGATTACGCTTATCACACCGAAGCCATGGATCGCGCGATGGAGGGCGGCATTGACGACGTCGGTTTGGGCGTCCTCTTTGGTCTGAACAACTATCGCTATGACTTCACCGGCATCATCATGCACGCCGAGCATTTGGAAGCGTATAAAGGCGTTGGTCCGCACACCATCAGCGTACCGCGCGTCCGAACCGCAGAGGATATTGACCCTGATGTATTTGACAATGGCATTTCCGATGATACCTTTGCCAAAATCGTCGCCTGTATCCGCATCGCCGTTCCCTATACCGGTATGATTGTGTCCACCCGCGAAAGCCAAGCGAGTCGTGAGCGCGTGCTCAATCTCGGCGTTTCTCAGATTTCCGGCGGCTCTCGCACCTCTGTTGGCGGGTATACCGAAGAAATCCGTCCGGAGGATACCATTCAGTTCGATGTGGATGACCGTCGTACACTGGATGAAGTGGTTCATTGGCTGATGGATCTCGGCTATGTCCCCTCGTTCTGTACCGCCTGCTACCGTGCCGGACGCACCGGCGACCGCTTTATGAGCCTACTCAAGAGCAAACAGATCGTCAACTGCTGTCATCCCAATGCATTGATGACACTCAAAGAGTATCTGGAAGATTATGCATCACCGGAAACCAAGCGCATCGGCGAAGCGCTCATCCGCAAGGAAGTGGAAACTATTCCAAGCGAGACTGTCCGTGCCAAGGCGAGGGAATACATCGAAAACATTCATCTCGGTCAACGTGATTTCCGTTTCTGATCTGTCACCGCCCAATGTTACACATATTCGCGCATATTTGTCCTTTTCTCTTCCATAACCATGCGCTTCTCATGGATTTATCAAAAGTGCAGTGAAATTTAGCTTGTCTTTTTTCCGAAAAGATGCTATCCTTAGTGTATCTTTTTTGGTGCTATCGGAAAACAGGAATATTCGGATATGCTCCAGCAACCGAATGTCAGGATGACTTCAACGGAGGGTTCTATGAAAAAGCTTTCTGCTGCTTTACTTTGTCTTCTCATTGCGGCAACCTGTGTGGGATGCGGCAATAAAAATACAACAAATAAAAAAGAGCACAAATCGGCTTCTGCTTCAACACAGACTGAAGGCTCTGGCAACACCGGTTCGATGACCTCGTCAGACGTTGGCAGCGCTACGCAGGAGCATTCGGACACGGAGGACACCAATGCGGATACCAGTAAGGATGCATTGACCACAGCAGAAAATACACCGACGGACAATAGTTCGGATAGCTCGCTCAGCGCAGACGGCATCTCCATCACCTATGGCGATTATGTTATTTCGGTTTTAAGCTGTGAAGAGACGACCGACATCAACAACTGTCCGGCATTGCGTGCAACGTATTCCTTTACCAACAATTCAACAAAGCAGGCTGCTTTCAGCACAACCGCTGTGACATATGCTTACCAGAACGATTATCGTCTGGCAAACTCCAGTCCGGCTGCGGCGGACGAAGAGTACTCCGCGCAGCTTCAGCTTGTTGACCCCGGCAAGACCATCACCTGTGCAGCATACTATCTTCTGGACAACACACAGGATGATGTTCGCATTGAGGTCACGAATCTTCTCAACAGCTCTGATGATGTTCTCTCCCTTCGCTATCGCTTCGGAGGACAGACGAGCGTAGAGGGACAATAAACCCATTTACCGTATCGGATACAAATCCCGCCAGCGAAAACGTTGGCGGGATTTTTGGCTGCCTATCAACCGTTGGGATAGCGCTCTTTTATCCAAGGTTCCGTTTTAATCACCAAATCCCTTCGTCGATTTTTGCAATTCCGTGATATACTGCTGTCCTAGTTGATTCAACACGATCTTGCGATGAACAATATATCCAATTTCCATATAGTCCGCAACGTCCAATGGAACGGAAACTATGTTGCTGCCGTTAAGCTCCTCACTAATGATGCCACTGCAAATCGTATATCCATTTAGCCCAATTAACAAGTTAAACAACGTTGCACGATCGCGCACACGGATATTCTTTTTACGCTCCATTGTACTCTGTATTTCCTCTGAAAAATAAAAAGAGTTATGCTCTCCCTGTTCAAACGAAAGAAACGGATAAGGCGCCAGCTGTTCCGGGGTAAGAACCGCGTATTGTGCCAACGGATTTTCCTTTCCGATAAACACATGAGGCTTTGCACGAAACAGAGGATGAAATTCCAACTCATTTTCTTTCAATGTCTTGCGCAAAATTGTTTCATTAAACGAATTGAGATATAGCACGCCAATTTCACTGCGCAGCTTCGCCACATCATCAATAATTTCATATGTTTGTGTCTCACGAATACGAAAATCATACTCAGAGCCGTCATATCGTTGAAGCAGCGCAACGAATGCCTCTACAACAAACGAATAATGTTGAGAGGATACACAAAATTGATGCTTTATCGGTTCTGATGAAAAATACTTCTCTTCAATCAGGTTCATTTGCTCAATCACCTGACGGGCATAACCAATAAACTCCTCCCCTTCTGCCGAGAGTACGACCCCTTTATTCGTGCGGATAAAGATCTCGATTCCCAACTCGTGCTCCAAATCTTTAATCGCTGATGTCAGCGATGGCTGCGCAATGTACAACCGTTTTGCCGCCTCGCTAATGGTTCCCGCAGAGGCCGCAGTCACTGCATATTTTAATTGCTGCAAAGTCATTCCTTTTTCGTCCTTCCCGTCCTATACCGCCAAAGCATTGACAATCTTACAGATGTCGCGTCCAGTACTCTTGAATCATCAACAATGCCACCAGAATTAGCACCGTGCAGGACAACCAAATGGATTGGATACCCAAATGCAATGTACATATGCCGCCAACTCCAGCTCCTATTGCAAAAACAAAGATAATGCCAAAGAAATGGCACGACTTTTTCAGCGCGCCCCGGTTGTTCCGATCTCGCAGGAATACCGATAAGCTCTCCATACCACTGCGCAAATTTCCGATACACATCGTACTGGCATAACCATATCCGTTGACCTTGCGAAAGGTTTGTACCTGCATTGCACAGGCAAACGAAACCATAATGGTTGCAATCGCATTATACCGCTGCGGAATCCATCCGACCGCAAACAGAATGAGAATTTCACTGATTACAACAATCTGTCTCCAGTGAATGTGATGCATTCCCTTACAACGATGTCCAATTTGTTCTGCCGCAAAAACTCCCATCGCAAATGCAAGAATCGGAAGCAAATAACTCAGACTCGTTCTCCATTGTCCCATCATAAAATATTGACTCATTAATACAACATTTCCTGTCTGTGCATTGGAAAACACCTCATCTCGTACATTGTATGTGTAAGCGTCCTGAAATCCGCCGGATAGTGCTAACAAAGCACTGAGCAAAAACGTCTCAGAGGTCTGTACACGTTGTCTCTTCATTGCCTCGTTTCTCCTTTTTTCGTCCGAAAATTTATCTGTGCATAAAAAATACGCACTCCATATAAGAGTACGCAAACAAAGGCTGCATTCCTGCACGCCCACTTTTTTCTGCGCACTCTCGGTTTCGGCAAGAGCGCTGCTCTTCCTCCACGTATCTGACTTATCCGCACAAACAGCGGCTTCACAGTGACCGACTCGCTGGGACTTTCACCCGATTCCGTGTTCTGCCATCAGGCAGAAGAGAAAGAACAATCATAAAACTGTATATCATTATATCAGCTTTTTTCTATTTGAAAAGCCTTTGCACCAATGCTTCACGACAAACGCATGAAAGCTTATCTATCGCCTATTCTGATTCTGGATATTTTTAAACTTCCAACAATCTTCGAGATATTGAATTGGACGCAGGCTGACCACGAACCTTTTCTTTTTCATCGACAGCTTATGTCTTGATATTTGTGCCGATTTCAAAATATTTATACTCCATTTTCTTATGATATTCAAGTTTTGAGCCGCCATTTTGTCTATGGTTGTA
>CAVBHI010000134.1:0-2926 GCA_963595115.1 bacterium | reverse complement strand
ACTTTCCACCTCATCGATCGGCACACCGTTTTCCGGATAGTTAAAGTCCATCAGACTGCGCAGATATCCGCTGTTCTCACGGTCAATCAGCTTGGTATACTGCTTGAACATATCGTAATCGCCGCGCCATGTAGACTGCTGGAGCAGATGGATGGTTTCCGGATTGTACCGGTGCTCCTCACCTGCGCTGCGCATTTTGTGGCGACCAATGCTGTACAGCGTCTCATCGACGTCCAGACCCAACGGATCAAATGCCGCCGTATGCAGCTCATCCACCTGCTTTTCAATATCCTTAATCGTAATGCCGCCAACACGGCTTACCGTGCCGGTAAAGTACTTGTCGATGACCGACTGGTCAATGCCGATCGCCTCAAAGATCTGCGAGCCCTGATACGACTGAATCGTCGAGATGCCCATCTTGGATGCAATCTTGACAATGCCGCTCAGAATGGCCTCGGTGTAATCGTTGACCGCCGCGTAGTAATCCTTTTGCAGCATACCAGTGTTAATCAGCTGATGAATGGTATCCAGCGCCAGATACGGGTTGATTGCGCTCGCGCCGTAGCCCAGCAGAGTGGCAAAGTGGTGTACCTCGCGCGGTTCTGCCGATTCCAGAATGATACCCAGCGAGGTTCTCTTCTTGGTCTTGACCAGATGCTGGTGTACCGCCGATACCGCCAGCAGCGACGGAATCGCCACGCGGTATTCATCGACGCCGCGGTCGGTCAGAACCAGAATGTTCGCGCCCTCGCGGTGCGCACGATCCACCTCGACAAACAGGTAGTCAATCGCCTTTTCCAGACTGGTGTTCTTATAGTAGGTAATCGGAACCTCGGCTACCTTAAAGCCCTCTTCGTGCATGTTCTTGATTTTCAACATATCCGTATTTGTCAGAATCGGATTGTTGATCTTCAGAACCTGACAGTTTTCCGGCTCTTCCTGAAGCAGGTTGCCATCCTTACCGGCATATACGGTAGTGGAGGTGACAATCTTCTCACGGATTGCGTCAATCGGCGGATTGGTAACCTGCGCAAACAGCTGCTTAAAGTAGCTGAACAGCGGGGATTTCTGATCCGACAGAACCGCCAGCGGCGTGTCAATACCCATCGCACCGGTTCCCTCCGCGCCCATTCTTGCCATCGTCAGGATGGAGGTGCGATATTCCTCAAAGGTATATCCAAATGCCTTTTGCAGCTTAGAGCGTTCTTCGTCGCTGTACTCCTCAACCGCAAGGTTCGGAATCTTAATATCGCGCAGCGACAGCATATACTGGTCAATCCATTCGCCATACGGCTGCTTTGCCGCATAGACCTCCTTCAGCTCATCGTCATCAATCACGCGACCTTCCACGGTATCAACCAGAAGCATTTTACCCGGATGCAAACGTTCCTTCTGTACGATATGCTCCGGCGGAATCTCCAGAACACCGACCTCAGACGAAAGAATCAAATAGTTGTCATCCGTGATATAATAACGCGATGGGCGCAAACCGTTGCGGTCAAGCACAGCGCCGACCTTGTCGCCGTCGCTGAACAGAATCGACGCCGGACCATCCCATGGCTCCATCATCGTCGCATAATACTGATAGAAATCGCGGCGGTGCTGGCTCATCGTGTGATTGTTCGCCCATGGCTCCGGAATCATAATCATAACCGCCAGCGGCAGCTCCATGCCGTTCATAACAAGGAACTCCAGCGTGTTATCCAGACGCGCCGAGTCCGAACCGGATACGTTGATAACCGGCAAAACCTTTTGCAGCTGACCCTGGAAATAATCCGATGCCATCGTCTCCTCACGGGCAAGCATGTTGTCGGCATTGCCGCGAATGGTATTGATCTCGCCATTATGGACAATAAAGCGGTTCGGATGCGCGCGCTCCCAGCTCGGATTGGTGTTCGTGCTGAAACGGGAGTGAACAATCGCCATCGCCGATTCATAATCCGAATCCTGCAGATCCTTAAAGAACGTGCGCAGCTGTCCGACAAGGAACATACCCTTGTAGACAATCGTGCGGCTGGACAGCGAGACAACATAGGAGTTTTCATTACTGTGTTCAAATACACGGCGTACCACATACAGCTTGCGATCGAAGTCCAGTCCCTTCGCAACGTCCTTCGGCTTTTCCACAAAGCCCTGCATGATGCACGGCATACATTCCAGAGCGCGGTGTCCCAAAACCTCTGGTACAACCGGAACCTCACGCCAGCCAAGGAACTTCAGTCCCTCTTTCTCGACGATGATCTCAAACATCTTCTTCGCCTGATTGCGCTGCAGCTCATCGTTCGGGAAGAAGAACATACCAATGCCGTATTCTCTCTCAGAACCTAAAAAGATGCCGGAGGCCTTACAGGTTTTGGAGAAGAACTTGTGGGAAACCTGTAGCAGGATTCCTACTCCATCACCTGTCTTGCCTTCGGCATCTTTGCCAGCTCTATGTTCTAGATTTTCAACAATTTTCAGTGCGTTCTCAACCGTTTGGTGAGACTTAATACCCTTGATATTAACAACAGCGCCGATGCCGCAGTTGTCATGTTCAAACTCCGGCCGATATAGCCCGGGCTGTTGAACAGGGTGATTGAATTTTGCTGTACTCATTCACATAACCCTTTCTTCTATTATTTTTGAGGTCTCTTACACTATACACCCATTCACACGAATTGTAAAGAATTTTTTCCTTCTTCTTCGCCCAAATTTTAATTATTTTTGCGTATATATTCCTTCAATTTGCCCATTTTATGAAACGAGCCATTCACGCACTTGCATTTTGCAGCAACAAATTTGCATTTTTTGCGCAGAAATCCCTTCCGGTATTTCCGATTTTGCTCTTTTCTTCCTGCAATTTTCTCCACTTCACATTGCATATTCCCACAATTTCTGCGGAATACTGAGAAAAAAAGGAGGCATCGTTATGATTGATTATCAGAAG
>CAVBHI010000133.1:0-3785 GCA_963595115.1 bacterium | reverse complement strand
GCAAATGCACCGCCGCACAGGTCTCGTCCATCAAATCAATCGCCTTATCCGGTAAAAATCGCTCCGGACTGATGCGCATGGACAGCTGCACCGCCTCATGCAGCGTCCCTGCCGCCATATGCACCCGATGATGCTTCTCATAACGCGGTGCAATCCCCTCTAAGATTTTTTCAGCCGTTTCTGCATCCGGTTCTCGCACATCCACGCGCTGAAAGCGCCGATCAAGCGCGGCATCCTTTTCAATCGTCTTGTGGTATTCCTCCATCGTGGTCGTGCCAATCAGGCGAATCTCTCCGCGTGCCAGCGCCGGCTTGAGCAAGTTGGCTGCATCAATCGCTCCCTCCGCCGCACCGGCTCCCACCAGCGTGTGCACCTCATCAATAAATACAATAATATGCTCATTGGCTTTCAGCTCCTTTACAATATTTCGCATCCGCTCTTCAAATTCGCCGCGGTACTTCGTTCCGGACACCAAACTCGCCATATCCAGCGCCAGAATACGCGCACCGCACAGCTCCTCCGGTACATTTCCCTCAGCAATTTCCTGTGCCAGCGCCTCTGCAATCGCCGTTTTACCCACACCGGGATCTCCCAACAGGACAGGGTTATTCTTCGTCCGCCGTGACAAAATTGTCAGTACCCGCCGTATCTCCTGCTCCCGCCCAATCACAGGGTCAAGCTTGCCCTCTCTTGCCATCTCCGTCAGGTCGGATGCATATTTGTCCAACGTCGATGTGCCGCCGCGCCCTGCCGCCATTCGCGGTCTGCATTCCGTCCATGTCCGAATGCCGGTCATTCGCTCCAATCGATTCATATCCGTTTTCATCTCTTCCATCAGCCGCCGCGCCTCACACCCGCGACACTCCAAAATGGCGGCAAGCAGCTGTTCCGTTCCTATATCTCCCTCGGTCTCCTGCTGCGCCTGTTCCAATACCATCTTCAGGTGAACACTTGCACGCTCCGGTTTCGCTCCAAATAGCCGCCACCCATACCGTGCAGTTAGCCGCCGCTTCACCCCTCTTCCCGTCACCCCTGCGGCATGCAGAATCCGTCCGGAACGACTGTGTCTTTGACACGCCATTCCAAGCAGTAAATGCTCCGTTCCCACGATATTTCTGCCCAGTTTTCCCGCCGTTTTCTGCGCATCCCGCATGGCGCGAAACGCCTGCTTATCCAACTGTTTTCCATAGTTCATAATGCCCTTTCTCGCCTCCAAAAAAGTTAGCTATAACTCATCTTTTCCCCTTTTTGCTGACTTTAGACTCCATCTGGATTTTTTTGAGAACTTCAAAAAATAAGGTTGTTTTTTTTTTGATTTGTGATACAATAGATTCAAATCATTACAGGAGGTGCAAACCAATGGCTTATCAGATCAGCGATGCTTGCATCAGCTGTGGTTCCTGCGCTGCAGAGTGCCCGGTTGGTGCTATTTCTCAGGGCGATGCTTCTTACGTAATCGACGAGGGCGCATGTCTTGACTGTGGCGCTTGCTCCGGCTCTTGCCCGGTTGGCGCGATTGCACAGGCTTAATTGCACGACAATTGTATCAACGTACATGAGAAGACTCGATGAGCGTTCATCGAGTCTTTTTCATTTTGTCCGTTTTCTCTCCCATTTATATCCCCATCCTTCCAAAAAATTATTTTTCTTCCAATTTCCTTCTGTCTTTCTGCGGCACAAACACACTTGTTTCTTTATTCAGCAATCTGCTCAATTTCCTTTTGTCTTTTTCGCCAAAATCATGTATAATCATCCTATAAGAATTAACAATATTTTAACACCATGCTTTGCTCCCCTTGGCGTTTCGGAATGCACCGTTTGTTTTCTACACACCACGCGCTTTCCCCAAAGATAGGAGGTTGTTCTTTTATGGATTATGGTTATCTGCTCATCATCGCAATCATCCTGCTTTCTACAAAGGTTCTCGGTCTGGTCTCCGGCAGAATCAGCATGCCGCAGGTTGTCGGCGCACTGGTTGCCGGTCTGATTCTCGGTCCGTCCTTTCTCGGTGTAATTCAGGAAAGCGAGCTGGTCATCGTCCTATCCGAACTTGGCGTTATCATGCTGATGTTCGATGCCGGACTTACCACTGACCTCAAGGATCTCAAGAGCACCGGCTCTGCAGCGCTCATCATCGCCGTTCTCGGAATTCTTGTTCCGCTTGTCGGAGGAACGGTACTGTATCTGCTGTATTTTCCCAACGCCGAGGACTCTTTCTACCTGTTTCGTGCCATCTTTATCGGTGTTATTTTAACCGCCACCTCCGTCAGCATTACGGTCGAAACTCTTCGAGAGCTTGGTCGGCTTCAGGGCAAGGTCGGCACTGCCATTATGGGCGCTGCCGTCATTGATGATATTCTCGGCATCATCGTCCTCACGATCATCTCCAGCCTCGTCAATCAAACGGTCAATGTCTTAGTTGTCCTGCTTAAGATCATCCTGTTCTTTGTTTTTATCGGCGTCGTCGGCTTTCTCGTTTACCGTATATTCAGGGTTCTCAATCGTCGTTATGCGGACAAAATGCATCGGCGCGTCGCCATCTATGCGCTGTCCTTCTGTCTGATTCTTTCGTTTTGTGCGGAATATTTCTTTCAGGTTGCCGACATCACCGGCGCTTACTTTGCCGGTCTGCTGCTATGCAATCTCCCCCACGTGCGGGAATATGCCAGCCGCCGCGTCAGCATTGTCTCCTATATGTTTTTCAGTCCAATCTTTTTTGCCAGCATCGGCATCAAGGCGGATCTGCACGGTATGACCTCTTCCCTGTTCCTATTCGGCTTTCTGCTTTTGCTCGTCGCAATTCTATCCAAAATCATCGGCTGCGGTCTCGGTGCGAAGCTCTGTCACTTTTCCAACCACGATGCCCTGTCCATCGGTGTCGGTATGGTGTCCCGCGGTGAAGTCGCCTTGATTGTCGCGCAGAAAGGCGCTGCCTCCGGTCTGGTCTCCGGCGCTATGTTCGCTCCCGTCATTCTCGTCGTCATCGTCACGACGTTGATTACCCCGATTTTACTCAAACTGATCATGACCGGCAAGCGCCGTTAGTGTTTCCTCAAGCCCCAATATCCACGAATCCCCTGTGATTGCAATGCAAATCACAGGGGATTCTTCTCTGCTATTTCAACGCCTTTATGCGGTCAATCGCCAGCTTCGCCTCACGATATGCGCGATCCGCCGTTCGCGTTCCTGCCTTCACGCCCAAAACCTTTGCGTCTGCCGGAAGGACATATCCATAGGTTTTCCAGCGATTCCATGCGTTCTGGTATCGCTGCTGCCGGTAATTTATCGTTGCCTTTGCCCGCTGCAATCGCGTATTGCTCAACGCAGCATATCGCTTCTGCGCCGCCGCTGCCACTTCGGTCGAATACTGACTGCGTGCATTTGCCATTGTCTGCGACTTGACCGTTGCCAGCTGCGTCAGGCTGCTCCTCAGGTTGTTATCCTGTGCCACACGCGATGTCTCCGTATATCCGCTTGTCGCCTTGTCATACGCCGAGCCAAAGCTCTGTCCGGTTGCCGCCAGCTTTTCCTCATTCCCCAACGCTGTCACTCTCGCGCGGCTCTGCGCCGCCGTCACATTCGTGCGGTAATCCGCTTCTGCCGCATTCAGCGCGCTGTCTCTCTGAATCCGGCTCTGCTTTTTGGCGTATTCATACTGTTTTTTCTGCGCCTTCTCTACCGAACGATAGAGCGAGGCAATTGTCCGTGCCATTTCTCATCCTCCTATCTTACGCACCGGCGCACGCACCGTATACCGAATGCTCAGCCCAAGCAGACCAAACGGC
>CAVBHI010000132.1:0-2654 GCA_963595115.1 bacterium | reverse complement strand
GGTTTGAGAGACACTAAGGTACGAATCGTCTCCGCAAAGCTCTCCGGTGTATCGCCGTCCAATCCTGCGATGGTGTCCATATTGATGACGCGAAAGCCGATTGTACGCGCCATCTGATAGGTAGCCAGCACATCCTCTGCGCTGTGCTTACGCCCGATCGCCGTGAGCACTCGATCATTCATAGACTGCGGGTTGATGGAGATGCGGTCAACTCCGTTTCGTGCCAGCACACGAAGCTTTTCTTCGGTAATTGTGTCCGGGCGTCCAGCCTCGACGGTAAATTCTGAAATTTGCGAGAGGTCAAACGCCGTATGGATTTCTGTGAGCAGCCGCTCCATCTGCGGCGCAGACAGCGTAGTCGGAGTGCCGCCTCCGATATACACCGAGACAATGCGAAGTCCTGCCTGTTGTACGATCTCACCAGCGTGATGGATTTCTGCGCACAGGGTATCCAAATACGGGACGAGCAGAGTGCCCGCCCGCTCAATCGAATGGCTGACGAACGAACAGTAGCTGCACCGAGACGGACAAAACGGAATGCCCACATACAGCGAAATGTCCCTTGGCTGAAGTCGTTTCTTGCGATCCCACGCAATACCGGCGGAGCGAATTGCCAATGCACGCCGCGCGGGCGACACACAGTAATCCTCCGTCATAATGCGCGCTACCTCTGCCGGGGAATAGCCCTTCTCCAAAAAGCCGCGGGCAAACTTTGCCGGACGAACACCGGTCAGTGAGCCCCATTCGGGTTGATAATCCAAAAACGGCGTGACAGCTTCGTACACCGCCAGCTTGACAGCGTGCGTGACAGCACGTTTGGTCTCCTGCTCCTGTTCGGTCACGTCAGCAATCTTTTCCGTACATCGCTGATGCCCGCCGCGCCGACAGCATACGCGGATGTGAACCTCCGTTCCAACAGAATCCACCTGCACGCCCAGCGCATCCTCTGTTTCGCTCACCATATCTACCCGCTCCGGTATCTCTGCCGGAAGCAGATTGAGAAGCATATCGCGGACAGGATGATCGTTTTCTAATCCACTGACAGTATACTGCATCAGCGAACCGCCTGCAACATATACGGATTGCGCTTGCGCTCAAACTCCAGCGTAGAAACCTGCATGTGACCCGGATAGACGTGATAATCCCCTTCCATCTCATACAGCCGTTTGAGGGAACGAAGCATTGCCATAAAATCACCGCCGGGCAAATCACAGCGTCCGCATTCCCGGCAGAACAGAGTGTCACCGGTGAACAAGCAGTCTGCGATGCGAATTGTACACGAACCCGGCGTGTGCCCCGGCGTATGGAGGTAATGCGCCGTAATGCCGCCAAAGGTGACCTCGGTTCCCTCTTCTGCCGGAATATCCACACCGGGGAAATTATAGCGATTTTTCAGCTGGCGACCGTATGCACCAAATGCATCCAGCCCCGCGTCCTGCTGAAACAGATAGGCATCCTCCATATCAACGACAACCTGAGCCCCCGTCGCCGCCTTGATATCTCCTACTGCCATAATATGATCAAAGTGCGCGTGGGTGAGCAAAATATACTTTAGCTGAATCTCATGCTTTTTTATCAGCTCCAGCAGCTGCGGCGCGTTGTCGCCGGGATCAATGATTGCGCCCTCGTGGCTGTTTTCATCATAAACCAGGTAACAGTTAGTGCCAATTTCACCAACGCAAGTCTGAATCAGTTTCACGAAATCCTCCTCATCGTTTCATCATCTCATCTGTATCCATTAAAATAGTAACCGGACCATCGTTCAGCAGCGCAACTTTCATATCCGCGCCAAACTCGCCGGTTTCCACACGAACGCCCTCTTCGCGGCAGAACGTGACAAACTGCTCATACAGCCGTTCCGCCTGTTCGCCCTTAGCCGCACGCATAAAATTCGGTCGCTTGCCCTTGCGGCAGTCGCCATACAGCGTAAACTGACTTACCGCCAAGATACCGCCTCCAACATCTGCCAGCGAGCGGTTCATGTGGTCTTCCTCGTCCGAAAACACGCGCAGACCGACACACTTTCTTGCCAGATAGCGTGCCTGCTCTTCGGTATCTTCCGGGGCAACTCCCAGCAAAATTAAAAAACCGGTTTGTATTTCTCCTGTAACCGTGCCGTCCACCGTCACACTGGCGTGTGCGACACGTTGAATCACTGCTCTCATAGTATACCTCTCAGCTGGTCTGGCGGGTAACGTTGATGACGCCCTTAATCGACCGCAGCTTGCTAATCAGCATTTCCAGCTGCGAAATGCCAGTGACATCAACAACAGCATTGATAATACCAAAGCCTTCCGACAGCGTCTTTCCGTTGAAGTCACGAACATTCACACGGTTATTGGACAAAATCATCAGGACATCGCTCATAACGCCAACGCGATCGGTCGTGGATACCTGCAATGCGGTGCTGAAACGCTCTTTGGCTTCAATCTGCGATTCATCCCAGTGAACCTCAATCCATCGGTTCTGATCGTCCTCACTGCTGTTTTTGAAATTAATACAATCGCGCCGGTGAATGGAAACACCGTAGCCGCGCGTGATATAGCCCACAATATCGTCACCCGGAATCGGCGTACAGCAGCGTGCAAATTTGACCAGACAGTTGTCAATGCCCTCTACCACAACGCCGGAATCCGTCTTGGTATGCTTGTGCT
>CAVBHI010000131.1:0-2060 GCA_963595115.1 bacterium | reverse complement strand
ATCCAGACCAGCCTGTTCTCGGTAAGCCGTTGGAAAATCGACATCGACACCGGCTTCGATTAATGATGTAGAAACAACACGGCAGGGAAGTCCGTTTTTCAGCCGTTCGCGGATTTCATCCAGCTGGGCGCGACGGTCTGCCGCGCATAATAATGTAGTTAAGCAATAGCTGCCGTCCGGCGGGAGTGCCGCGTAAAGATCCTGTGCCGTTTTGCGGCGGTTGACCACGCACAGAACCTGCTCTTGCGAGGAAAGCTGCTCGCAGAGCAGCTCGACCGAGAGCTTGCCGCTGTCGCACAGCGTTGTGCGGCGCAAGGTCTCGTACAGCGCTGCGGGATTGGGGCTGATTTCCCGAAGGACGAGATTGGGGGCAAGCTCGTGAAACAGCGGGGAAAGAGCCGGCTGTGTCGCCGTACAGAGTACAGCGGTTGTGTGATAGTGCTCGACCAGCTGCGCGATGGCAGAGACACAGGGGCGTAAATAGTCGTTGGGAATGGTCTGCGCCTCATCAAAAATAACGACACTGTTTGCAATGTTATGCAGCTTGCGGCAGCGACTGCTGCGGTTGGAATATAACGATTCAAAGAACTGTACTGCGGTGGTTACGATGATGGGGGCATCCCAGTTTTCACTGGCGAGAAGCTGACGATATTGCATTGGAGTCAGATCATCCTGATTGACTTGCTTGTAGTCCACGCCGGCAAAATGAGCGAGAACATTTTCTTCTCCCAAAAGCTGGAAAAAAGCCGCGGCGGTCTGGTCTATAATCGAGGTATAGGGAATGACATAGATAATTCGCTGCATTCTGTGTTTTATGGCGTGCTCTAAGGCAAAGGCGAGAGAAGCAAAGGTTTTACCGCCGCCGGTTGGAACGGTGAGTGTGTACAATCCCTGAGGTCCTTGCTGCCCGTGCTGACAGCAGGCGTGCAATACGTCATTGCGCGTTTGGGCGACGGGAGAAAATTGCTCAGCCTGCAAAAAGCGGGAGGCCTGTGCGCGGAGCAGAGGAAGCAGATCATGAAGTGGTTGTCCGGTATGACGCGGCGCGGCCTCTCCGTTCATAAACGTCTCGGTGTCAATAAAGTCTGCATCGACCAGACAGGAATAGAGCATACGCGTGAAAAATGCAAGAGTTAGGGTGTCCTGTGATGAATTTATCCAGTCGGGCAACGGTGCGATTTTGGGAGTATGTGCCGATGCCCAAGCGCCTAACGAGGGAAGTCTGCGCTTGTTTCGACCGCATAGAGTGGCACTCTCGGAAGAATCCTGTGAGTGTCCGCCGTCCGGAATGCCGCAGTGGTGTCCCGCGATGGCAAAGGCAACGGGAAGATTTCCATGCTGAAATGCAATTTGTGCGCCGACAGTGGAATGATCCACCGGAGAACCTCCTTGCAAACGCCTTTGAAATCCATCGGTATCTTTGCCGATGTCATGCCATTTGCCAGCAGTGTGGGCGCAGTCTTCTGCGCCAAAGGGAGCGGCGAACTGTTTTGCCAGCGCGGCAGTGTGATTCAAATGGTCGGACAGGGTTTGCGCGCGCAAGCCATCCTCGCTGATATGGGCAAGCGGAAGATTGGATAGGGACTGCATCATCGTATCTCCTTATTCCTTATAAAGATGAGTATTGGACAGGTATAGTGTAGAGTGGCAGGATGATGCTTGTCAATACTTTCCTCTATGCCTTTGTTAAACGTTATTGTGATGCTTGGACATTGGAATAAGGGTGAACTTTAACGATTGCTCTCTATGATTCAACGATTACACGGCTGTTTCATGATTAAAGCGGAACAAAAGGTTACAATTCCTATAAAATGCCCCACCGCAGAATTGCTCTGCGGTGGGGCGCTTTTGTGCTGAAGCAGTCGGAAAGACTGATTTTAAGTGGTTTTCGGGCATAGAAAAAGTCCACCGTAATTCTATCAAAATTACGGTGGACTTTTGGCGGAGAAGGAGGGATTCGAACCCTCGATACCCTTTTGGGGTATACACGATTTCCAATCGTGCGCGCTCGAACAAACTACGCGACTTCTCAACGTCTCGGGTCGAACCTCTTATGAAAT
>CAVBHI010000130.1:0-4388 GCA_963595115.1 bacterium | reverse complement strand
CGCCGGAGGCGATCACGCTTTCGTGCTTTGATCCGGTTCGCCGTGAAATCGCGCGTCTGACACTGGAAAAGCTCATCATTGACGGTCGTATTCATCCGGCTCGCATCGAAGAGACAGTGGACAAGAGTCGCCGTGAGGTAGAGCAGATCATCAAGCAGGAGGGCGAACGCGCTGTCTTTGAGACCGGTATTCACAATCTGCATCCGGAGCTGGTCAAGCTGCTCGGACGCATGCGCTACCGTTCCAGCTATGGTCAGAATGTCTTGCAGCATTCCATTGAGGTGTCTCACATCGCCGGCAGTCTTGCCGCAGAGCTGGGCATTGATGTGATGCAGGCAAAGCGCGCTGGACTTCTGCACGATATTGGCAAGTCCATTGACCGTGAGATGGAAGGCTCTCATGTTGACATCGGCGTGGATTTGTGTAAGAAATATCACGAACACAGCGATATTATTCATGCGGTTCATGCCCATCACGGCGACATTGAGCCGCGTACTCTGGTTGCCTGTCTGGTACAGACGGCAGATGCCATTTCGGCAGCTCGTCCGGGCGCGCGCCGCGAGAATCTGGAGGCTTACATCAAGCGTCTGGAGAAGCTCGAGGAGATCGCAAACACGACACCCGGCGTTTCCAGCTCGTATGCCATTCAGGCAGGACGCGAAATTCGGATTATCGTCAATCCGGATCAGGTTTCGGATGACCGCATGGTGCTTCTCTCTCGTGAGATCGCAAAGAAGATCGAGAGCGAATTGGAGTACCCGGGTCAGATCAAGATCAACATGATTCGCGAAACCCGTGCCATCGAGTATGCGAAATAACCCCTAGTGAAAAAATTCTCCCGCTGACCGACCGGTCAGCGGGAGTTTTGCGTTACTGGATGTGTTTTACGGCGTTAAGCATTACTCCGACAGACCGCTCTCCGCCCGCCGCAGCTCGGACAATATGCGCTCAACCTGTGTAATGGCGTGATTTACCTGTTCTCTGGTCTGATGAATGTGGGACTGCACCATGTAGTCGGCAATCAATCCGTCGAAGAAAAAGTCGGCGAAGGTCAAAAAGTCACCGATATTTAAGTGAATGTCGGCACAGTCTACCACATCGCCCAGCTCATCGCGAAAGGCGTGAAGATCGCGCCGGGCGGCGCGCAGCTCCTGCTCGGCGTTTTCCAGCTTGGAATGCTTTACTAGATTGGTCAGCAGACCGCCGCCCAGTAAATCGACAATGCCCCAGTTTTTGGCGCTGTCCAGATGTCCCTTTGCGGCGTTTAGGCTGAATAGGGCACGTTCTCCCGCGCGGATGGCTCCGTGAAGCTGCTTTTTCTCGTTGGTCATGATGAATTCCCCCTGATGTAAATCCTGTGTTTTTTCAGTATAGCATAAAATGGCGGCTGTCGCATCGGCGAATTCCGCTATCTCGCCGCACCGAAGTGTTGGCATGGCTCAGTCGCTCCGTGGTCTTGCTCCTTCGCGCCACAACCGCGAGGATAGACGGCTACCAATTTCGGTTTTACCCACTATGCGCAATGTGAACACCCTCTGCAAATCTTAGAGAGAGCGAAGCGAACGGCCAGATTTGCTAGGGTCGGTAGGCTAGGCCATCGCTTAGCATTTTCCCTTATGTAGCAGTTGCAAGATAATAGACCAGCTGACCCTACAGGCAGCTCGGAAGGGTGCAGGGAACGCGGCCGTTCCCTGCTGGTTTTCTTTTTGTCCACTTTCTTTTGGCAGCAAAAGAAAATGGACTTTTCTCGCTAACAACTATAGCAAAGTCAGCAAGCAAATAGAGCGGAAAAGAAAAGGGTCTGCCGCAAAAATACAGCAGACCCTGTGTTGCTTTAACATATCTCACCCAAGAATCGCCTTGAGATCCTCCTCCGGTGTGGTAATCGGTGCAATGTGATAGTGCTCAACCAGATAATTCAGCACATTCGGGGATAGGAACGCCGGAAGCGTTGGACCGAGACGAATGTGCTGGATGCCGAGATGCAGGAGCGTCAGCAGGATGCAAACTGCCTTCTGTTCATACCACGACAGCACCATAGATAACGGCAAATCATTGACACCGCAGTCAAAGGCGTTTGCCAGCGCCAGTGCAATCTGAATGGCACTGTAAGCATCGTTGCACTGTCCGACGTCCATCAGACGCGGCAGCCCGCCAATCGTGCCGAGATCCAGATCGTTGAAGCGATATTTGCCGCAGGCGAGTGTGAGCACAACGGTATCCGGCGGAGTCTGCTTGACAAACTCGGTATAGTAATTGCGACCGGCGCGCGCACCGTCGCAGCCGCCGACAAGGAAGAAGTGACGGATTGCACCGGACTTCACGGCATCGATCACCTTGTCAGCCACGCTGAGTACGGTGCCGCGGGCAAAGCCGGTGGTGACTTCCGTACCGCCGTTGATGCCGGTGAACGACTGTGATTCCGCATAGCCGCCAAGCTCCAGCGCCGTTTCAATGACAGGGGTAAAGTCCTTGTCCTCACCGATGTGAATCATCTCCGGATAAGCAACGACGGCAGTGGTGAATACGCGATCGGCATAGCTTGGACGAACCGGCATCAGACAATTGGTTGTGAACAAAACCGGAGCGGGAAGGTTGTCAAATTCCTTCTGCTGATTTTGCCATGCCGTGCCGAAGTTGCCCTTGAGATGGGGATATTTGCGCAGCTCCGGATAAGCATGCGCAGGCAGCATCTCGCCGTGGGTATAAACGGCAACACCCTTATCCTGCGTCTGCTCCAAAAGCAGCTTGAGGTCGTGCAGGTCATGTCCACTGACGACGATGAACGGACCGGCATCGACAGAGAGCGGAACGGTGGTCGGCTCCGGCGTGCCGAAGGTTTCGGTATTCGCGCGGTCAAGCAGCTCCATTGCCAGCAGGTTTACGCGCCCGACCTCCAAAACAACCGGAAGCAGCTGCTCCATCTCCCAATCGAAGGATAAGACAGACAGCGCATGATAGAAAAAGGCATTGACCTCATTGTTTGTGTAGCCGAGCGCCATGGCATGATAAGTATATGCCGCCATGCCGCGAAGACCAAATAAAATCAGCGATTTCAGCGAGCGAATATCCTCATCTGCGTTCCAAATTTGATTCAAATCATAGGCGTCTGTATTGCCGCAGCGGGACGTACAGGAGGTACAGCCCGGTGCAATAGTCGCCAGCTCCTGTGCAACGCGATCAATCTGACGCTGAATGCGTGCGCCGTCAAAGCTGACGTTGGTCAGTGTGGTAAACAGACCCTCGACGATCAGTCGATCCGTGTGCTCGGTCTTCGGATTGTTGGAGCAGGCGCGGGCAAGACCAATCAGTGCGCCGGTCAGTTTATCCTGCAAAGCGGCAACATCGGCAGACTTACCGCACACACCGGCGCGTCCGGTGCAGCCGGTACAGCCGGCGGTCTGCTCACACTGAAAACAAAACATAGACTTCTGCATGGAAAACCTTCCTTTCTTGCATGGCATATCGGAAACGTGGAACAGCGTTCCTTTGGTCAAGGTTGAAGCTTCCGACAGCATCTCGTGGCGATTATTGGATTACTTGTTGATGGGAAAAACTACGGTAAGCAGCATTTTGAATGCCTCCGGAGCATAGACTGAATGTGGCTTGGCAGCAGGCATAACGAGTGATTCGCCAGCCTGACAGGTGTAGACCGTGCCGCCTACCGTGAACTGTCCCACGCCCTCCAGCACTGTGACCATGGCGTCACCGGTGGAATCATGGGTGCTGATTTCCTCGCCTTGGGAGAAGGCAAACAGGGTAAGACTGACCGCATGGTTTTGTGCCAATGTCTTGCTGACAATCTGTCCGTCCTGTGCCGAAACCTGCGCAGCGAGGGAAAGCACGGTTTCGTGGGGAAGATTCTTAATATAGGGTGTCATAAAATTGCTCCTTGTTGACGAACGATGGCGGGAAAGCCGCTCTGCCAGTAGGGCAGAGACGGATTCCGCCGGACATAGCCTCAGATCAATCGTTGTCCAGCTCGATTGCGGCGACCGGACAAGTGGACATGGCGTCCTGCGCACTTTCGTGCAGCGTCTCCGGAACGTCATCCTCAATGGCGTGCGCTACGCCGGTATCGGTTATCTCAAAAACCTCAGGACAGACTCCGGCGCACAGCCCACAGCCGATACAATTGTTATTAACGAAAAATTTCATTGCAGTTTCCTCCGAAATGAATTTGTGAAGACTTCTCCTCAGTCCTCTTTAATGCGTCCGTCGATGGTGATGGTGGTCACGCTCCACGGAAGAAATTTGCCGCTGTTTTTCAGCGCCGTGATCGCCGCCTGTTCCAGTCCGCCGCAGCAGGGAACCTCCATGCGCACGATGGAAACACTCTTAATGTTGTTTTCACGAATGATGTCGGTCAGCTTCTCACTGTACTGGAC
>CAVBHI010000129.1:0-6566 GCA_963595115.1 bacterium | reverse complement strand
ACCAAGCCCTCTGTGATTGCTCGGTTCAAGCAGTCTACGGTCTCTTCCAGCTCAATCACTCGTCCCGCCTTATCGTCATCCTTTTCAAAGAAGCTCTCCAGCGAGAGACGCAGCGCCTTCAAGGAGAAATCTCCCATGCGGCAGATCTCATGCTTGGCATCGGAAATCAGCACAGCCGAGGGGATCGTTGCCACACGGATATTATCCATATATACCAGCTTGCGATCCTGTGATGCACCGATTTCCTCTTGTGTCACCGGAATAATCTTCTCTGCCAGCTTAACAATTTGCGACGCAAACGGCAGCTCAACAAGAACGGCAATAATTGCGAAAATTGTATGCGTATTGGCTATCTGACGTCCAATGTTGTCCGGAGACAGGTTCTGAATAAACGTCAGCAGCTGCGGGAACACATGGATGAGAATAATCAAAATAATAGCGCGGAAAATGTTAAACAGCAGGTTCAGAATCGCCGTTCGCTTTCCCTTTCGGTTCGCTGTCAGCGATGCCAAAATATTCGGCGTGACCGAACCAATCGCCGCACCCATCAGCAGATAGACACTGATTTCATAGCTTAAAATGCCCTGAATCGCAAATGCCTGAAAAATAACCGTCGAAGAAGAGGAGCTTTGCACCAATGCGGTAAACGCGACGCCAAACACCAGCGCAATCGCCGGATTGGACATCGTTCCAAGGAAGGTGACAAACATCGGCGACTGCGACAGCGGCGCAATTGCCGTTTTCATAATCGTAATGCCTTCAAACAGCATACCAAAGCCCATGATAACCATGCCGATATAGCGAACCAGATTCCGTTTGATAAACAGGTACATGACCGCACCGACAAACAAAATCAGCGGGGCAAATTGGCTTAGGTTAAAGGCCGTGATCTGCGCCGTAATCGTGGTACCGATATTCGCACCCATGATAATGCCGATCGCCTGTCCCAAGCTCATAAGACCCGAATTGACAAAGCCAATGACCATAACATCCGTGGCGGAAGAGCTTTGTATCAATACCGTAATGGCAATACCAACAGCAACGGCAACAAATCGATTCGTTGTTGCATGCTCCAATATTGTGCGCAGATTGTCACCCGCTGCGTTTTTTAGTCCTGTTGACATAATCGTCATGCCATAAAGAAACAGTCCTACACCGCCAAGCAGCGCAAATAAGTCGAATACAGTCATTCTTTACTCTCCTCAATTTCCAAACGTTCTCTCTATCTATTTTCGCGTTCCTTTTTATTATAACGTTTCCTCTTTCAAGAGTACAGAGTTTTTCATGGTTTTTGTAAATTTTTTTGGGTACGCGTGTGTAATCCAATCCATCTTTTTCTTTGCGTTTCACACAAAAACTTGCTATAATAGGATTGGATTGGTATTCATAGTATTTCTGCGAAGCAGCATTTGGGGAGAGGATCGAATGAAAAAACGCATTACCAAAATTGTGGTCACAGGCGGTCCTTGCGCCGGAAAATCCAGCTTTCTTAGCCGTATTGACAAGGTATTGACCGCGCGCGGATACCGCGTCTTTCTCATTTCGGAGACAGCGACCGATCTGATACTCGGCGGTATCAAGCCATTTGGTGACTGCATGAGCATGTATGACTTCCAGACCTTCGTTTTCCCTACTCAGTTCGCGAAGGAAGACTTATACTATCGTGCAGCGCAAATTGTCCCCGAAGAGAAGGTCGTCATTGTCTGTGATCGCGGCATTCTGGACAACAAAGCCTATGTCTCCGAAGAGGAATTCCAGGAGATCCTACGCACTCTCGGCAAGCAGGAAATCAGCGTCCGTGATTCCTATGATGCCGTCATCCATCTCGTGACGGCAGCGCAGGGTGCAGAATATGCATATACCTTGTCCAACAACAGCGCCCGCACGGAAACCCCGGAGCAGGCACGAGAGAGGGATCGCAAAACGCTTCACGCATGGACAGGACATCCCCATCTTCGGGTCATTGACAACTCCACCGACTTTGAGGGAAAAATTTCTCGCGCCATGAACGAAGTTTATTCCCTGCTTGACGAGCCGTTTCCTTTGCGCTCACAGCATAAATTCTTGATTAAAAAGCCGTCTCTGGAGGATCTGTCACAGCACACGAGCTACTCCGTCACCCACGTCATGCGAACCTATCTCAACCAAATCGAACCCGGCATCCAGCGTCGCATTCTGCAAGTCGGTCAAGACGGCGATTTCGTTTATTACTACGCAGAACGCAGACCACTTCCCAATGCGGAAATTGCGGAGCAGGAGGAGCACATTGATGAGAAAAAATATTTGTCTCTTCTCATGGATGCTGACACTCGTTTCCATCAATTGAGCTGTAAACAGCTTTCCTTTATCTATGACAATCAAAATTACCGCATTGATCTCTATCCATTTTCAGAGGATCGTGCAATCATGCAGGTAGCTCATACGAAGAATCCACAGGACTTAAAGCTACCGAAATTCTTATCGGTAATTCGTGATGTGACCAACGATCCCGCTTACCGCAGCCATGTCATCAGCTTAGAGATGTCTCTCTGAGCAACATCTCCACGCTACACGCTTTCCCCTCAAATCCGCAATTGCTTTTCGTCATTTTTTGCGCTATACTAAAGAAGCGATTCGTATTTTACAAAACAAGGCAGGTTTCCACCATGATATATCAGAATATTCTTGAGGCAATGGGACACACACCGCTCATACGGTTAAATCGTCTGTGCGAGCCGGACAGCGCGGACATTTTCGTCAAATTCGAGGGGCTTAACGTCGGCGGTTCTATCAAAACCCGCACCGCCTTCAATATGATTTCGGATGCCGAAAAGAAGGGGCTTCTTCATCCGGATTCCATTATTGTCGAGCCGACCAGCGGCAATCAAGGCATCGGTCTTGCGCTCATCGGCGCCGTTCGCGGTTACCGAACCATCATCATCATGCCGGATTCGGTCAGCGAAGAGCGCCGCAAGCTGGTTCGTCACTATGGCTGCGAGGTCATTATCATTCATGACGATGGCGATATTGGCAAATGCATTGCAGAATGTGCCGCAACCGCGCAGCGCATGGCGGAGGAAAACCCAAAGATTTTCGTCCCTCAGCAATTTGAAAATCCGGCAAATCCACAGGTGCACCGCAGTCAAACGGCTGTCGAAATCCTGGCTGATATGGGTTCTCGTTCCATTGACGGTTTCTGCTCTGGCATTGGCACCGGCGGTACGATCACCGGTATCGGCGAGGTTCTTCGCCAAAGCAATCCGGACATTACCATCTGGGCGGTTGAGCCGCAAAATGCCGCTATTTTGGCTGGCGGAACAGTGGGAACGCATCTGCAGATGGGCATCGGTGACGGTCTGATTCCCGGTATTCTGAATACCAAGATTTACGATGATATTTATATCGTCACCGACGAAGAAGCCATTCAGACCGCCAAGGATCTCGCCCGCTTAGAGGGTCTGATGTGCGGCATATCCAGCGGCACCAACGTTGCCGCAGCGCGTAAGCTTGCCAAGAAGCTCGGAGTCGGCAAAACCGTTGTCACCGTTCTTCCGGATACGGCAGAACGCTATTTCAGCACGCCGCTGTTTGAAAACGAGGAATAAGTGCATGCCAAGCACAAAAACAATATAAGATTGACCTTCTTCAGCCCGTGTGCACCTTTGCGCACGGGCTTTGTATGCTTTCCGAATTTCTGCACATACTGCTGCTGAGGTGAAAAACAATGACCAAGGAATCCGATCTTCTACAGCACATCTGTCAGACAACCGAAATGGGACAGCTGGGCATTGACATGGTTCTGGATTACGCCGACAACGCATCGTTCCATGATGCCCTGTGTCAGCAAAAGACCGAGTATGCCGATCTATACCAGAGTGCCGATTCCCTTCTGCGCGAGCGCGGCGAACAGCCGAAATCCATCAACGCCTTTGCCCGTTTTTCCAGCGAGCTTGCTTCCTCAATGAAAACCATGCATGACCACTCTCAGTCCGCCATCGCCGAGATGATGATTCAGGGCAACACCAAGGGTATGACGAAGTCTCTGCAATATCTGGAGGACTACAGCGGCGAGGCAACGCCGATCACCGCGCTGACGCGCAAGCTGCTTCAGACCGAGGAATCCAATATCGAACAGATGAAATCCTTTCTCTGAGCATACCCAAAAGACCGTCCGCGCGGACGGTCTTTTTTCTATCGCTTTTATTCTCTTCCCATCATAAGATTGGACAAGGTCATTTCGCCCCAGGAATAATTCGTCAGGTAGCTTCCCCGAAACAAATTTTCACTTCCGGGTTTTTGATCCAAATAATCGTACAAGTCACAGTGGATGTACGAGGGTACGACCCGTCTTGACCCATTGACGGATTCCACAATGTTCTCGATGCCATACTCCCGCAGTTTTTCGGTCAGGCGCATCGCAACCTTTCGGCAGCGCGCGAGAGTAACCTTATTGGCTTCTTCATCTTCCCACAAACAGCTGATGATTTCCGCTGACGATACATAGCCGCCGACTCGGTCAACCAGCAACGCCAGCATTTCCTTCGCCTTTGCCGACTGAAACGGTATCGGTTTTCCGTCAACATAGACATCAAAATATCCAAATGTTCGGACTTCTACTCTCGGTGCATGATCTTTTGCCGTCCTTTCTTCCTCCCCCTCATCCAGTTCATTCACCAAAAAGTAGACCGTCACTCTCTCTGCAATACGTTCCTGTACAGTTGCTAAAATATGTATCTGCTTTTTCGTTGTCAAGCTGATCTGACAGCTTCCGGACGGATCGCCCGCCCGCAGACGCTCCATACAGGCATCAAACGTCGGCAGGTCTGCTTGCTGAATAAATTCTCGCAGGTTTTTTCCTTCCTCGTCGTGTTTCTCACACCCCAGCAGCTTCAGCAGCTTTTTATTGCCGCGATGAATCCATACGCCGTCATTTTGCAAAAATGCGGCTGCTATGCCGGTCGGCATCGCGTTCAAAAAACGCTGCATCTGATAGGTTGTCGCATGTTCCTGCTCGACATCCGTCAGCAATCCGTACAGCCATACCGTATGGTCTGCATGACGGATGGATCTCATGGTATCCATCACCCACCGCAGAGAACCATCCCGACACCAGATGCGGTATTTCGCCTTTGCCGTGTGGGTATATTCCTTCATCTTCTTCATAGTCAGTCTGTATTGCTCTCGGTCTGTCTCATAAATCAAATCACATATATCACGTTCGAATATGGTCTTGATCTCTTGCCGCGAATATCCCGTCAGGCGGCACACGCCGTCGCTGAGATAGTCCAAGTGCATATCCCCGGACAGTTGGCAGCAGTAGCTTCCCCCCGGCATATTATCCATTACCATCTGCAGCTTTTCCTTAGCACCAGTCTCCCGTTCTGTTTTCTCACGGCATTCCGCTCCCAGCTGCATCTCCTGCGTGATGTCATTGCAGCTGCACATCAGCATACTTCCATATTTTTCATCCTGCTCAATGTGCCCGCGCAGCGCAAACCATCGATAGGAAAAATCCTTTCGCCGCATCCGACAGGCAACAACGTGTTCCACCTCTTCTTCTGCCTGCGTTTTGCACAGCTCGGCAAATTCAGGCACATCATCCGGATAAATGATACTCAAAACAGAGCTTCCAGACAGCTCTTGAAATTCAAGCTGGCTCTGAAATCCCAGCTGGCGCAGCAGACTATCATTCATCCCTATTATGCCGAACGGCGCATGGGTATGGCAGCTAAGCATTCCTCCCGGCAGACGAGACTGCCAAAATTCCTTTTGCTTTTGCATGACGTAGTCTTGTTGAATCTCAAAAATACCGTCGTATTGATAGTGACCCTCTTCCCAAGGAAAATACGTGTGCAGCTGAATAATCCGCCAGCCATCCTCATCTTCCCGACAGATTGCCACCACACAGATTTCCAGCAGCAGCGTGTTGCTTTCCTCTCCCAACGTAAACGAACCGTTGACAAGGCACACCCCCTGTGCCACCTGCCGCGGCGTCAGGTCGACAGACAGTACGTGCAGCAGCTCGGCGCTGTCCGTCATCCCAAGAAGCTCGGCACGCACTTCCTCCTTGCTCCATAAATCGGTATGCGGCGCCCCTAAGCCGTGAAATTCTATGTCATCTGCAGCGTAGTTCAGCGCAGCGTCTACGTTTTTATGTTCATAGAACTCCAAGAAAAAATGCTTTACCGCTTTCAACGGTATGTTCAGTTCTTTCGGAAAGCTTGTCGAGCGATGTCGTGCCATGTTTTTTCCTCCCACTGCGTTCCCGGTTCGTTCGTTCTATTTCCATAAATACAGCCCTATTTTTCATAGGCGTTCCTCTATATTATCCACTCCGAACCAATTATAATTTTATTATATCGAATCATTTGTCGCAGATGTGTGCTTCATTTGTGTCACAGCTGAGCTATACCGTGTTCTTTCGTCTATACGATACACCATACAAAATCGAGCTTACCGCGTTCCAAATTCGTGACTGCGTCAAAAAACCACCCTGCACACGCCGGTGCAGGGTGGTCTCCTTCTGCCATGAAAACTTATTACAAATCTCTCGATTTTTCTCTCAGTTCATCTACAAACTCACAATC
>CAVBHI010000128.1:0-6626 GCA_963595115.1 bacterium | reverse complement strand
ACCCATACCACCCTGAATAACGGGGAGACACGCTTTCAAACGACCGATGGAAAGAGAGGGAAGATTCATAGGATAACTCCTCCTTTGTGTATTCTATAAATTTAATTTAATAAACTAATGAAATTAAAAGTAGTATAGCATACTAGATTTGAAATTGCAAGTCGATTTATAAGAGAAAGTAAATTCAACAGAGCAGGGAAGATGGGAAGCGATCGTCGGCTATTGTACCAAAAAGGCAATGGAACAAAAATAAGCGTTCTTACCGAGTGTGAAACACGATAAGAACGCTTGTGAACCGATAACGGTAACCGATAACGGTATGTATTTACTGGTTGGAGCTATTTGCGTCAGTGAGAAAATCCAAGCATCGCTGCTTGTAATCTGGAGCCTCATCATATACGCCGTGACCATAATTGTCATCATAGAGATAGATTTCGCATCCAAGCGCACGCGCAATCTGCTTGGAGCCCTTTGCGGTTGCAACGTGGTCGCCCTTTGAGCCGAGCACCAAAACAGGGCACTGAATGGAGGAAAGCTCATCATAGCAATTAAAGGTTTTGCAGGCATCTGCCAAGATAGAAAAACGTTGGTATTCCTCATCACTGATGCCCAGGTTGGATGAAATCAACGTGTCGCGATAGGCTTTTAAGGTTTCTGTGGAATATACATTATCTGCAAAGCTCTCTAAAAGTCCGCGCTCATCTTTTTTTTCTGCCAGCTGTGTCCATTCGTCAATCACCCGATTGAATGTATCGTTGGGCTTTGCCAGTGTCGATCCGAGAATCATCTTGTTGACCAGATCCGGATAATCAATCGCCAGATACATGGCAATCATGCCGCCCTGCGATGCACCGAATATATCGGCATCCTCCATATTCAGCGCTTTCATTGCCGCTGCAGTATCCTCCGCCATATCTCTGACGGTGTAGCCATCGTGTATATCCTTCGGTCTGTCAAAAACATACACGGTGTACTCATCCGCAAAATCCTTATAGGCATCCGCAATGGCATCGGACGAGCCCATGACGCTGTGTACGGATAAGCCAGGAAGGATTACAAAGTTCTTCTTTCCAGTACCAAATTCGATATAGTCCATTTCCATGTCTCCTGCTGAAACTGTTTTTACACTCGCGACCGAGGAGGACTCGGTGAAGGTTTCGGTTTCTGTTGTTTGATTTTGGTTATCCTGATTTTGACGGTTCTGACATCCTGTCAGCCCGAGCAACAACATACCAACAATCAAGGATGTGATACACTTGTTCATTTGAATTCTCCGCTCCTTCAAAGACGCTCCTATCTGCTGCTTGACCGGAGCAGGACACAGACGCGCTGTTTCGATCGGGCGGAATTGCTTTCTGCCGCTGCCGATTCGCGCAATTGTGTGAAGTCCCCGCCGTTCTGCTGTCAAAACGGGTGGGAGATCCGTCAACGGCAGAAGGAGTCTTTTCCTGCTTCCATTATATCATGTGATAGCAGGCGATTCAACGCTATTTGCAACACGCGGATACTGCTCGAAAGCCTACATAGGAAAATCCGCCTGTTCCTTTGAGGCAGGGAGAGAAAACAAAAGCTGAGACCAAATAGCTGGGCTCAGCTTTTGTTATAAAGCAATAATTTTGCGGATTTCCTGCCTGTCCAAAGCGTGTTATCTCAAATTCTTTGCGCAATCTCCGAAATTTGTGCAGCGGTTGCCAAGCCTTCGGTGAATGTGGTGGCGCTTCCGGCTGCAATGCCCTTGCGAAAGGCATCAACATAGCTATTGCGTTCCATGTAGCCTGCGATAAAACCGGCTACCATCGAATCACCCGCGCCGATTGTGTCAACAACATCACCGGCGGGAGCGGGTGCTTCCATGATGTGACCGTCTTCGGTCAGCAGCAACGCACCATGTGCCCCCATGGAGACGAGTACATTGCGAGCGCCTTCCTCCTGCAAATGCTGCGCACAGGAAACAATATCATCATACTCATCCAGCGGACGGTCAAACAGCTCACCCAGCTCGCTCAGATTCGGCTTAATCAGATAAGGATGATAGGGGAGCGTGCGGCGCAGCAGATAGCTGCTCGTGTCCACGATGACCCGAATGCTCCTTGTGTCCACATAGTCTAAGATATGCTCATAGATATTCTGGGGAAGCGAGGTGGGGGTGCTTCCTGCCAAAACCAGCGTATCTCCTGCCTTTAACTGATTGATGCGGATCATAAGCTGATCAAAATCTTCCTTTTGGATAAGCGGACCTGCGCCGTTAATTTCCGTCTCAACACCGTTGGACAGCTTGACATTGATGCGAGAAAAGCCAGACGGCAGTTGGATGAAATCCGTAGCACAGCCAAGCTCAGACATGCCGCTTTGGATTTGCTCTCCGGTGAAGCCGGCGATAAAACCAAGCGCAACATTCGGAACACCCATACGAGTCAAAACAATCGAGACATTGATGCCTTTTCCGCCGACGTGGATGCTTTCCGATGTCATGCGATTCAGACGTCCAATCTGTAAGTTGTCAACGTGGACGGAGTAATCTAAAGAAGGATTGAATGTTACCGTGTAAATCATAGCCTCTTCACCTCAATGATGGTTGTCTGTTCTGCGTAAACCGACAGGTTACGTTCAGATTCGGTTGTGATGATGCAGGCGTCCGAGAGAGGAGCAAACGTCAGTGTGGCGATGGTATCGAACTTTCCGGAATCTGCCAGCACGTACCGGCTGCGGCAGTGGAGCATCGCCTCGGTTTTTACGGCGGCTTCATTTACCTCCGGCGTTGTGTATCCGGCTTTGAGACTGATGCCATTTGTCCCGAAAAAGCCTTTGGTAAAATTAAAACGGCGCAATGTGTCAATCACATTGGAGCCAACAACCGCCTCCGTCATAGGCTTGATTTCTCCGCCCAGCATGACCACACGGTAGCCGGCATGAGCGAGCACGCGGGCATGTTCCAAGCCGTTGGTCACAAAGGTGGCATCGGTGATGCGCAGATAATCAGCAATCAAAGCGGTGGTCGAGCCGGCATCCAAAAAGACAACGTCACCGTTTTCGATCAATCCGGCAGCATGTGCGGCAATGGCACGCTTTTCGTCAAGATTGAGATTGTTTTTTGTGGTAATGTCGTTGTCGTGGCTGAGATAACTGGTCAGCGCCGTTGCGCCGCCGTGCACCTTGAGCAGGCGACCCTGTCGGTGGAGCGCGGTCAAGTCACGTCGAATGGTGGATTCTGAAGCGCCAAGATGATTGGTCAGTTCGCTTACGGTTACAGTCTGCTGTTTTGTCAAAAGCTCCAGAATGGCGCGATAGCGTTCTTCTGTCAGCATAATGCTCCCTCCTGTTTTCTGCATCTGATTTTCTAGTTTAAGTATAACGGGAATTTCGCTCTTAGTCAATCAAAAAACGCCGTACAAACAGCCAAAGTCAGTCAATGGTTTTTGTATAATACTGATAAAAAAGAGGGGAAAAATACAGGACAATGAGCAATATAGACAGAAAGAAAAGAGAGCGGCTCACACACGATGCCGCTCTCTTACGCGTCTTAGCAGTATGGGATAGAAAAATAGCCTGTAAGCATAGAATGCTGCCGACAGACGGCAGCTGCTTCGGGAAAATCGCGCATGATACGCTGCGCGCAGCGCAGGCAAAAAGCGTGTCGTTCCTGCGGCGACTGTATCAGCAGCTGCTTATATCCCCATAGATGCGTAAAGCTGGTTTGTTGGTCAGAAAACAATTCCGGAAGATCAGACAGCGCTTGGATGGAAAATCCGTGCTGCGCCGCACACATGGGGAGCAGACGCTGCTCCGCAAACACCATATAGTGCAGCGGATGATGCCCATATGCGGCATGGATGAACGCGAGGGACTGTTGACAATAGGATCTGCGCAATGCCTCTGACGTGATGGCACAAAACGCGGTATTGCAGGCGGGAAGAGAAAAATCCCAGCCGTCCGGATAGCGGTAATTTTCGGCGAAGAGGAATTGAGCCGGATCTGGATAGACCGCCGAATTCAGCTCCTCGCGGTGAATGACAGTCAAATCCGCGTGTGAAAGCAGTGGAGACAGGTTGTCCCAAGCAATAAAATCCGTGTCCAGCATGACGCAGGGGGCATGTTGCCGCTCTAACGCAAACAGCTTGCCCGCTGCCCAAAAGGTTGCAGGATCAATCGAATCAGAGATTGCATCCAGCGCTATGTCAAGACCGCCGTCCCACAGGCAATCCAGACCGCAGGAATGAAAATACTGCGCACCGATGGAATCCGTCATCAGACAAATGCTGCCGTTGTTTTTGCGCCACTGCATGGCAGACAAAACCGTACACAATAAATCAAAGTCCGTCAGCGTGAATGGCTGATTCGGGTGGGACATGGTATACGGGCGTGTCCACAGCGTATGAAATGCCTGCATCAGATCAGATGCAGACCGTAGCCTCCAAGCTGTCTGTGCTCCGAGTCATAGGGAGACTGGATGGCACAGAACGAGCCGGAGGACGAAATCCAATGAAAATAAGAACCAGAGGTCAGCCGGTAAGAACCGGAGGTGTAGTAAGAACCAGAGCCGGACGGATAAGAACGTGTCTGCGGCATCGGCAACTGCTGCCAATACGCTCCAGTCACGGGATGTCGTGCGGGGATACGCGGCGGTTCGGAGGAGCAAGACGATTGTGCAGGCACAGGGAGCAATAACGGCGATGCCGTCGTGTTGTCTGCCTGCTGAGCCTGCGAAGCAATGGCTTGAAAATCCTGCGGAGCCTCAAACGGGTCTGGTGTCGCTGCTTCCGGAGCAGGCTGCGCCTGTGCCTTCGCGTGCCGTCGGTAGCTCTTTTCGTCCATCGGACAGCCATACAGCATACGGATGCCGTCATAGCGCTCACAAATAGACGGAATGTTGGATTTTGTTTTATCAGACAAGCAAAACACCCTTTCCCGATACAATCTCTCTTATAAACCGAATTGTCTGTTGCCAGATAAGAATCCAGCTCGGTATCTCTCTTTTCGCTGAGAATACTACAATTATACTGGAATGTCGCAGAAATAACAAGAGTGAATCAAAAAATTATCAACATTTTACCTGGTTGTGTTGGTTAATGCGAGCTGCGCGGCTTTTTTTGCCCGCGACTGCCGTTGGATACACCGGAACGGCGGGGGCGAGAGGCGGTATTTTTATGCGGCTTGCGTCCCTCGGCGGCGCGATGAGCAGGTTTGTGGCTGCGTTTTTCCGCAGATTTGCCCTCCTGACGCGTGCTGTGTGTCCTGTGCTCCGTTTGCTTGGAATACTTGGCACCGGTCGGCTTGATACGGCGCTCCGCTTTTTTTTCGGTTGTCTTGTCGTCCGATTGCGAATCGGTGTCGGCATAAACGCGTACATCGGTGGTCACACCATGAATCTTGGTGCCGCTGACCTTTTGGATCACGCGATTTTTGAACTTGCTTGGCACTTCAACTAGGCTATAGTCACCAAAACAGTAGATCTTTTGAATCATTTTCCCCGGTATGCGGGTGGCATCGGCAATGGCGGCAGTGATATGATTCGGCGAAATGCGCTGGTAGCGTCCCACGCCAAAGCGCAGACGGATATAGCCGTCCGGAGTCGGCGGCAGGGGAGAGCCCTGCTGCTTGCCCTTGGTCTTCGGCAGAATCAGCTCAGGGACATCGCTCATCTCGCGGTGAATGAGCAGAGAGAACAGCGCTTCTGCCAGATGCTCTGCACTGGTTTCCTGCATCAGCTCGCGCACGATGTCGTTTACCTGCTCACTGCTGGTCTGCGCCAGTTCATTGCGCAGCTCGTTGAGAATGTGCGCCAGCTTCTGCTGCTGGATGTCCTCCGTGCTCGGCAGAGAGAGACGCTCAATGTCGGCGTGTGTAAAGCGTGCGATGTCGCGCAGCTGTGCTATCTGACGGCGTCCGGCGGCAAGGGTATAGGAAACACCCTGCTTTCCGGCGCGTCCGGTGCGACCGATACGGTGAATATAGTATTCATAATCCTGTGGAATGTCATAGTTGTAGACAATGGATACATCATCTACGTCGATGCCGCGGGCGGCAACATCGGTTGCAATCAAAATCGGCGTGCGACCGGACTTGAACGCGTGCATGACGGCAGTGCGTGCTTCCTGCTTGATGTCGCCGTGCAGGCAGGCACAGGGGAAGCCGTGCTCGGTCAGGTAACGGTTTAGCTCTTCGACCATTTTCTTTGTGTTGCAGAAGATAATGCACTTTTTCGGTTCGTGCACATGCAGCAGCAGACCGAGGGCATCGCTCTTGCCGCCGAGCGGAACCTCGTAATAATACTGCTTGACGGTGTCAATGGTGCGCACGCTGTCGGAGGCGGTCTCAATGGTCAATGGTTCTGTTTGGAACTGGTTGGCAATATCAAGGATCTCCTGCGGCATGGTGGCGGAGAACAGCAATGTCTGATGCGGGTGCGGAGCACAGGTCAGGATACGCTCCATGTCCTCGCGAAAGCCCATATCCAGCATTTCATCCGCCTCATCCAGCACGACAACCCCAATGTTATCCATGCGCAGTGTTTTGCGCTGAATGTGGTCAATGACGCGTCCCGGCGTGCCGATGACGATGCTCGCGCCGCGGCGCAGCTGCGGAATCTGGTTTTGAATCGGCTGACCGCCGTAGACACAGACTGTGCG
>CAVBHI010000127.1:0-3085 GCA_963595115.1 bacterium | reverse complement strand
ATACTGTCCCGGACGCTTTTCCTCCATCAACGCATACTTCCAGCGGCAGGACTGCGCACAAGCGCCGTGATTCGCATCTCGCCCTGTCGTGTAATTGGAGATCAGGCAGCGACCGGAAATTGAAATACACATCGCGCCGTGGACAAAGCATTCAATTTCCACCTCCGACGGAATCGCATCGCGAATGGTCTTGATCTCCTCCAGCGTCAGCTCACGCGCCAGAACAATGCGCTCCGCACCCATATCCACCCAGAAGCGGGCGGCTTCCGCGTTGAGAATGCTGGCCTGTGTGCTGATATGCAGCGGCATATCCGAAACGACGCGGTGCGCCGTGCGGATAACGCCCAAGTCGGATACAATCAGTGCGTCAGCGTGGTATTCTTGCAGCCGGAGCAGATACTGCTCCAGCTCGGCAAATTCATTGGAACGCGGCGAGATATTCACCGTGACATAGACCTTGACGCCGCGTTCATGGGCATAGGCGATGCCGTCGCACAGCTCGTCGTCGCTGAAATTATTGGATGCCGCACGCATACCAAAGTGCTTTCCGGCCAGATAGACCGCGTCCGCACCATAGGCAATGGCGTATTGCAAACGTTCGATGTCACCCGCCGGTGACAGGATCTCGGGTTTTATCATGAAAGAATGATCTCCTTAGAGTCAGATGTTGGGGTATATCAGAATTTTCGATAATATTTAGTTACTTGCTTTTTCCGCCGCTACCGCTGCGACCGCTGCATTGTGCTGCTTCAACGTCTTGGAGAAGATATGGGCTGTGCCCTTTGCATTGGCGACATAGTAGTAATAGGAATGCTTCTCCGGATGCGTCGCTGCATACAGTGCCGCATATCCTGGATTGCAAATCGGTCCCGGCGGGAGACCGCGGTTGGTATATGTATTATAGGGGCTGTTGATCTTTAAGTCACTCTGAGTCAGCTCGCCGTCGTGACCACAGACATATTGAATCGTCGCATCAATATTCAAATATGGGAATTTTTGTGTATTCGCAAGTCGATTGTAAATAACACCGGAAATGCAGCGCATTTCGTCATCCGACGCTGCTTCCTTTTCAATCATGGATGCAATAATTGTGACATCCTTGAGCGACATATTAAGCTTATTTGCATTATCGACAATGCTCTTGCGTTCCGCGCTGTCGTCAACCTTTTTTTGATAGTTATCGAGCATCTTTGTCAGGATGGACTCTGCGGAATCGCTGGCATAAAATTCGTAGGTATCCGGAAACAGATAGCCCTCCAGCCGATTTTCATCATTTCCCAGATCTTCCGGCAGGAAGTCGTAGTCAAACTCGCCCTCTTTCAGCGCCTTGGTCAATTCCTTTTCGCTGCTGAGGTCTGCCTTTAACAGTGTTTCTTTAATCTGAGCCACCGTGTAGCCCTCCGGAATCGTCACCGTTACCGTGGAATACGGAGAAATACGAATTGTTCGCAACAGTTCGCGATAATCCATAGAGGAATTCAGGGTGTACGTTCCAGACTTAAATTTTACATTACGGTTAGATACCGCAACAAAAGTCCGAAAGAACCATCGGTATTCAATAATATCACTGTCCTTGAGAATCTTGGAGACCTCTCCGGCTGTTGCTCCTTCCGGAATCGTCACCTTGATCTCCTTATCCGCCTTCGCCAGTGCAAATAAATCATTACCAAGAACAATCGCTGCAGAGGCAAGAATACCAGAGGTCAGCAGGATGATTATTAAATACAAGACCGTATTCAAGACGGGATTGCGCCGCTTGTTCGGTCGCGTTTTTCGTGGTTCTGGATTGTTCATAGTCAATGTCCTTTCTTCTTTGATGCAGCAGAGCGATGCCGCCGAGATCATAGGTGACAGTGCGTCCCGATTTGTTATCGGAGAGAAACGAATTGCTCCATTCTGCGTCGATCCTATAATAAAGCAATAACCGGAAGCGATTATCACCATTTTCTATGCGCCTGGTATATCTACGCGAATAAGACGGTGAGTAAAAAGGCAGCGCAAAATATGAAAAAGCCGGGATTGACCACGAGCTTTCTCAGTGCCGTGCGAAATCCGACGATACTCGGTCGAAACGGTCGGAGCTTGTCATGCTGAATCTGCACGGTTAGGGAACGCAGCATCAGATACAGCGCCAGCAAAAAGAAAATCAGATTAATGAAAGCGAAGTACTTCCAAATTCCAAAAGAGCTATATACCGTTACCAGATGATTCACAATATAATAATACAAATTGTTCACGATATGGGCAATAATTGCCGGACCGAGTGAATCAAAGGAATAGCTCAAAAATGCATACGCACATCCTGCCAGAAATGGTCCGATCAGGTTGTTGGGATTGGCATGCAGCAGTGCAAAGCAAAGACCGCTCATCACAATACACAGTTTGGTACCTGCAACATTTTCCATCGCAGAGAACAAAATGCCGCGCAAATAAATCTCTTCTACAATGGGGGGAACAATAACAATGGTAACAAAGCTCAACATCGTGTACTGTCCGCCCAGCAGATTGCCGTATACAATGCTTGGCAACGCAATTTCAGAGCTTCCGGTAATTGCAAACACAAGCAGATTTGCAAAAAAGGACAGCAGAGAAACTGTCAACGCAAATTTCACGGTGAAGCCAAAATATTGGATATAGTATCCCTTTCGGCGTTCCATCCGCAAATGAAGCGGGAAAGAATCGTCTCGGAGCTGATAGACCAACAGCGCCGGAATACCAAAGGAAATCAGCTCGTCAATCATTACACCAAGCGCCGGATTTCCGGCAAACAGATAGTCAAAGCTATAGCTGCATCCGAGCAACAGGAGGAATGTGAGAAGCAGCGCCGCTCCCGGCACCCAAAACTGTTTTCGTCGGAGCGGGATACGCCCTAAAATATTAGAAGGAAACGTCAAGGAAGTATCACCTCATTTTCTGTAAAGATACCGGAGCACGGAATGTCAAAATACTCCCGTGGCAGACATTCTGTCATACGACTGGAAGCGCACAGCGCTGCGGTTCGTGCTGAAATACCGTCCAAAAATCGGTCATAAAATCCACCGCCATAGCCGAGGCGGTATCCGGTGCGGTCACATGCAAGTGCAGG
>CAVBHI010000126.1:0-14906 GCA_963595115.1 bacterium | reverse complement strand
CGGGAAGTGAGATGATGCGCCTTGCGGTACTGGCGGCGGGAGGCGCGCTCCACCTTGGCGTGCTGCCGCTGCATCTGTGCAGCATGGCGGTGTGGCTGTGTCTGCTGCATGCATGGACGCGGTGGAGCTGGGTGGGACAAACGCTATATGCCCTGTGTCTGCCGGGCGTGTGTGCCGCGCTGCTGTTTCCCGACTGGGTTATGCTGCCGCCATGGAATTATTTTTGCCTGCATAGCTTTGCCATTCATGGCGCGACCGCCGTCTATATCACGGCGCAGACCGCCGCCGGTGTGATTCGCCCGCGCCGTGCGGCATGGTATCAACCGACGCTGTTCCTTTGCGCCGTTCTGCCGGTTGTGTATGGAATGGATCGCGTTTGGAACGTCAATTATTTCTTTTTGCTGCGCCCGTCGAGCGGCTCGCCGCTGGTGTGGTTGGAACAATGGGGGAGGAGCTGGTATCTGCCAAGCTACGCCGCCGGAATGCTTGTCCTGATTTGGTTGATGTTGACGGTGGGAGAGCGGACGGACAGGCACAGGAGAGGCGGCTGATTTTGCATATGGAGGGAAGTTATTCCTTCGCCGGAATATGCTTGCGGACAAACGATGCGACTTCCTCCGGCGGGATGCCAAGGGCAACGGAAAACTCGTTGTCCAGCAGATCCCGACCGCGCTTGAGATACTTTTCCTCGGTATAGCTCATATGACGTCCGTTTTTGAGCAAATGAGAGCGTCGCTGTGACAACGTGTGCACGATGCCAAGAATGGTTTTACAATCACTGTTTTGCAGCAGCTCCTTATAATACCGTTCTGCGGCGTTCTTTCCGCGCTCCGGACACAGCTCAATATCGAGCTGTGGGATTTCCTGAATTAATTCCTCAACCTCGCTGCGGGAAACGACCGGACGAATGTGGATAGAAGAATCCATCGGTACATAGGTGCGGCACTTCTGTCGATTGGCTTGCAATTCATAATATCGACGATTTGCTTCGACACCGGTGGGATCCGGTAAATCGGTATTGACAACACAATATACACCGGAGGTACCATACACAATCCAATCATTTACATGAAACACAGAAAACACCGATCCTTTCCAAAACGTAGCTGAAGATAAAATGCTGTTACAAATAGTATACCACATTTTGTCCATTTTTTGCATGGCTGATTTGTCCAAAAAGCAGACGGTATTTTGCGGAAATCACAAGAATAGTTGACGATATGTGTTAAAAAAGTACTGCCTACATGCGCAGAGATGACCAAAGCCGGAAAAACGGAGTTTTCGGCGGCACAGGAGTATGTTATACTGAAAGACACAGTACAGGAGAAAGGAATAAGGGCGATGACACAGGTAGTTGCGGCACTGATTTGCGATGGCGACCGGATTTTTATTTGCCAGCGTCCGGCGCATAAGGCGCGCGGTCTGCTGTGGGAATTTCCCGGCGGAAAGGTAGAGTCGGGGGAGACGCGACAGCAGGCGCTGGTACGCGAGTGTCAGGAGGAGTTGAATGTTACGGTTTCGGTCGGCGCGATTTTTTACGAGACAGACCATACTTATCCGGATCTGACCATTCACCTGACGTTGTTTTTGGCACGCCTTGTGCAGGAAGAGCCACAGCGGCTGGAGCACCATGCGTTTCGATGGATCACCCCGCAGGAGATGGATGCGTATCCGTTCTGTCCGGCGGATGAGGAGATTGTCGATTGGATCAAACGACATAGCGAGGAGGTATTTCGATGGGATTAACGCTGACACGACAGGATATTACCACCATGAAAACCGATGCCATTGTCAACGCGGCGAACAGTGCGCTGCTGCCAGGCGGCGGCGTATGCGGTGCAATTTTTTCTGCGGCAGGCTATGAGGAGCTGGAACGTGCGTGTGCCGAGCTGGGCGGATGCCCAACGGGACAATCGGTTATCACCGAGGGCTTTGCGCTGCCGGCACGGTATATCGTCCATACGGTCGGTCCGATTTGGCGCGGCGGCACACAGGGCGAAGCGGCACTGCTGGAAAGCTGCTACCGCAGCGCAATCCGGTGCGCGCGGGAGCATGGCTGTGCGTCGATGGCATTTCCGTTGATTGCATCCGGCATCTATGGTTATCCGAAGGAGGAAGCGCTGCGCATCGCGGTGGAAACCATTGCTGCCGAGATGGGAGAGATGTCAATATATCTGCTTTTGTTCGACTGCCCATTGGTCGCGTTGGCAAAGCAGTGCTATCCGGTGCTCTGGCAGGAGGTGTGCGATCGCATTTGACGGAACGACCGCACATCCGCATTCCGAACCATAAAATGGAGACGGCTGCGTTCTTTGTGAGACATATGACGGGGAATCTCTCCTTGAAACCCTTGGTATCCCGTTGTATAATGGTTTCAACGGATAGGAACAGGAAAAAAGGGACTGCCCCCTTGTCGGACAGTCCCTCTATTCAAAAAGGCGGCGCCGATCGGCGCGGGGCGACATGCCAAGCTTCCCACGGTTTAAGTCAACCGCCTTGTTCCAGCATATGATAGGTGCGGCGTCATTGTGCGCCAAGGGAAAGGAAGATTTTTGTTATGATTAAGCTGTCTCCGTCGATTTTATCTGCGGACTTTGCAAACCTTCAGCGCGATATTGCCATCGCCGTCGATGCCGGTGCGGAATATGTTCATGTTGACTGTATGGATGGTCACTTTGTGCCGAACCTGACCATTGGTGCTCCGGTTGTCAAGGCGCTGCGCAAGGCGACGGATGCCGTTTTGGACGTGCATCTGATGATTTCGGATCCGGATCAGTATCTGGATGATTTCATCAAGGCGGGTTCGGACATCATCACCGTGCACTATGAATCCAATGGCGATACACGCCAGCAGATCGCCCGCATCAAGCAGGCGGGTGTCAAGGCATGTGTTTCCATCAAGCCGGGCACACCGGCGGATGTTCTGATCCCCATGCTGCCGGAGCTGGATATGGTGCTGATTATGACGGTTGAGCCGGGCTTTGGGGGACAGGGCTATATTGATGCGTGCACGGATAAAATCCGCCTGATTCGCCGTGAAATTCAAGAGAACGGCTATCATTGTGAGCTGGAAATTGACGGCGGTGCTAAGCTGACCAATACGGCGGACATCGTTGCCGCCGGTGCCGATGTCATTGTTGCCGGCTCGGCGGTATTCAACGGCGACATCGCCGCCAATGTTGAAGGCTTCCACAAGGTATTTGAAGAGGGGCTTGCCAAGGCGACCTGGAAGCCGACGAAGTAATGCGTTGTTTCAACCTCCTTTGGGGTGCGGTAAGCTGCGCCCGAAAAGCAAAACCACCGGTTCAGCCGGTGGTTTTGCTTTTCGGGCAATGCGAACGCTATTCGTCTCGCTTTCGCTGGTGTGTGCGGATAATGGCGCGTACGGTATCGTATAAAAACGGCTTGTACTGCTCCAAGCCGACGGGGTTTTGCTCCAAAATAATGCTGTGACAGCTGCTGCTGACCAGCTCGACAATGGTGTACAGCATGAGCATCGGTTCGATCCAAATCGTGTCCTTTTGCGAATGAATCAGCTGAATAAAATAGTCCTTATAGCAGATCTCCGAAACAGCGTCCGGCAGGTTGATCGCGTGCTGAAAAATACCCCAGCTCAGGTTTTTGTTGATAAAGCGCAGCAAAATCGGATTGGTCTGCAATTGATCCAGCAGATCGTCGATGATGATAATCATCTGATCCTCGACCGACACGGCGTCGGATTGCGCAACGGCATCAATGGCATGACGAAATAAGCTGGCGGATTTGCGTGCGATCAGCTTGTTGCCCAGCTCATATTTGTCGCGAAAGTACAGGTAAAAGGTACCCTTGGCGATACCGGCGGAGGAGGTGATGTCCGAGACGGAGGTCTTGGACATGCCCTTGGAGGTGAACAGGGAAAATGCAGTCTCCAGCAGGCGCTCTTCCTTATGCTGTTTTTTCTCATCAATTTTTCCCATACAAATTCCATCCTTTTGGGGCTGAAGCGTGTGATGTGTTCTGCTATGATAATACATAGTTGAGGCAGTCTGCGCTGCCTGCGACAATAACATGATTATCCTTATCATAACGGGCTTGCCACGAGAAGTCAAACTGCAAAGATTCACAAAAATGCGCCGCCTCGGAAAAGCGAAAACCGCAGGTCTGCCGAAAAATGACCAATCGTCATTTCTTGCCGCGAGATGTGTTGACTTATTGTTACGATTGGTATATACTGTATTGCAGAAAAATGACTTGTGGTCATTTCGAGAGGTGAAGGAAATGTTGCGATTTGGAAAAACTGTGGTCAAACACCGGATTTTGATCCTGATTGTCGCGGCTTTGCTGGTGATTCCCTCTGCAATCGGTATTGTGGCGACCCACATCAACTACGATATTTTCAGCTATCTGCCGGGGAATATCGACACGATGAAGGGGCAGGACATCCTGCAGGAGGAGTTTGGCAAGGGCGCGTATGCCATCTTTGTCTGTGACGACATGGAGGACAAACAGGTAACGGCGCTTGCAGACAAGCTGGAAAAGGTGGATCATGTTGCGGACGTACTCGGTCTGTCCGATCTGAACATCCCGACCGAAATGCTGCCGGATGAGGTACAGGATATTTTCTATTCCAATGAAGGAAACGGACAGATTTTGTTCCTGTTTTTTGACAGCACCACGTCGGCGGACGAAACGCTGGATGCGGTGGGCGAGGTGCGCAAGCTTGCGGGCGAGCAGTGCTTTCTGTCCAGCATGTCGGCGATTGTTGCGGACACGCGTGATCTGATTGAACAGGAAATGCCGCTGTACGTTGTCATTGCGGCGGTGCTGACGTGCATTGTCATGATGATTTGCCTGGATTCGTTTGCCGTGCCGTTCCTGTTCCTGACGGACATTGGTCTGGCGATCATCTATAACTTGGGCAGCAACGTATTCCGCGGACAGATTTCGTTTATCACAATGGCGCTGGTTGCGGTTTTGCAGCTGGGCGTCACGACGGACTATTCCATCTTCCTATACAGCAGCTACCGCGAACAGAAGCGGCTGCATCCGGACGACAAGCCGAACGCAATGGCACATGCGATTGCCGCGACCATTACTTCCGTCACGGCGTCCTCGCTGACAACGGTTGCCGGTTTCGTAGCGCTGTGCTTTATGACGTTTGCACTGGGACTTGACCTCGGCATTGTCATGGCAAAGGGCGTTATTTTGGGCGTTATCAGCTGTGTCACGGTTCTTCCGGCGTTGGTGCTGACCTTTGACGGCTTGATTGAACGAACCTCTCACCGACCGCTGCACGTTCCGGCAAAACGGATGTCCGGCTTTGTTGTCAAGCATTACAAGAGCTTAGCGGTGCTTATGCTGCTGCTTTGGATTCCGGCGGTCATTGGTTATCAGGGCATTGATGTCTATTACAAGCTGGATAAAGGTCTGCCGGAGCGGCTGAACAGCGTACAGGCGAACGAAAAGCTCGACAAAGAATACGGCATGAATTCCGTTTCCATGGTTCTGGTGGATTCTGACCTGTCGCGTAAGGATACCCGCAAGATGCTCAAGGAGATGAAGCGGCTGGATGGCGTTTCGTTTGCGGTTGGCTTGGATTCGGTGATCGGTGCGACGATTCCGGAGGATTTTATTCCAACGGATGTAAAGGAAATGCTGGAAACCGATCAGTGGAAGCTGCTGGTTGTCTCCTCGGAGTATCAGGTGGCAACGGATCAGGTCAATGCACTGTGCGAGGAGCTGGACAGCGTGCTGAAATCCTATGACCCGAACGGCATGGTCATCGGTGAGGCGGCGTGCACCAAGGATCTGATTCAGATTACCGACCATGATTTCAATGTTGTCAATGCCTTTTCCATTATCGCAATCTTTATTTTGATTTTACTGGCGCTCAAATCCGGCTTGCTTCCGGTGATTCTGGTAGCCATCATTGAGCTTGCCATTTACCTCAATATGGGTATGTCGTTCTACACCAACACGACGCTGCCGTTCATTGCATCGGTCACGATTGGCACCATACAGCTTGGCGCAACGGTTGACTATGCAATTCTGATGACCACGCGGTATAAGCAGGAACGAATAAACGGTAAGAGCAAAAAAGAGGCGGTTTCCATTGCGCTGGAAACCTCAATGCACTCGGTTATCACGAGCGCTCTGTGCCTGTTTGCCGCGACGATTGGTGTCGGCGCGTATTCCAGTGTAGACCTTGTCGGTGCGCTCTGCCTGCTGCTGGCACGCGGCGCAATCATCAGCATGGTGATTGTTCTGTTGTTCCTGCCGAGTATGCTGATGCTGTTTGACCGACTGATTTGTAAGACGACCGGCGGCCTGCGTGCAGTGTCGCAGGAGCAGAACAAGATGCTTTCGTGAAAGGACGGAGAGAAGCATGAAGGAACGAATGACAGCGGCGCTGCTGGCGATGAGTGTAACCGCCGGATCGGTTTGTGCGACGGCAGTGGCAGCGGACGATCCGGAGAGCAAGAAAGAGGCGACGGATGTCGCTGCGGTTAAGGCGGCGGCAGAGAGCACACTGGGCACAAGCGGCAGCGACAGCACGGAAAAGGAATCCACGGTCTATGTCATTGGCGATGCCAACGGTAAGACCGAAAAAACCGTTGTCAGCTCCTGGCTGAAAAACGAGGATAAAGACGATACGCTCAACGACCAGACCACACTGAAGGATATTGAGAACGTTGAGGGCGATGAGGATTATACGGTAAACGACGACGGCTCGATTACATGGAATGCCAAGGGCAATGATATTTACTATCAGGGCACGTCTACGGAGGAGCTGCCGGTGGAGGTTTCCGTCCACTACTATCTGGATGGCAAGAAGGTTTCCGCCGATGAGCTGGCAGGCGCAAAGGGTCATCTGAAAATTACCTTTGACTACAAGAACAACACGGCAAAAACCGTCACGATCAACGGCGAAAAGACCACGATTCACCAGCCATATGCGATGGTATCCGGTTTGCTGATGGATACGAACAAGGCAACCAATATCAAGGTGCGCAACGGCAAGGTCATCAGCGACGGTGAGCAGGCGGTTGTCGTTGGCATGGCGATGCCGGGACTGAAGGAGAGCCTGGGGCTGGAGGATTCCGATCTGGACATCGACATTCCGGAGCGCGTTGTCATTGAAGCGGATGTCGAAAACTTTGAGCTGATGACGACGCTGACGCTGGCGACGGACGACGCCCTCAAGGAAATCGGCATGGATGATGTGGATTCCATTGATGATTTGAAGGACTCCATGGATGAGCTGGAGGATGCCTCCACGCAGTTGGTTGACGGCTCGACACAGCTGTATGACGGAACGGGCACGCTGTATGATGGAACGGGCACGCTGGCAAGCGGCACGAGCGCACTGGCTTCCGGTGCGGCGACGCTGGACAGCGGCGCAGGTCAGCTCAAGGACGGCACGGCGGCGCTCCGCAGCGGCACGAGTACGCTGAAGGATGGCGCAAGCTCCCTCAAGAAGGGCACGGGTGCGCTGGCAGACGGTACGAATTCGCTGAAAAATGGCACAAGCCAGCTCAAGAGTGGCGCGTCCAATGTTTCGTCGGGCGCATCGCAGCTGGATGCCGGTATTGGTTCGCTGCAAACGCAGATTGCCGATCTGCCGGGGGGCATTGATAATATGATTTCCGGTCTGGAAGCGGTTCGCTCTGCGATCAAGGGCAGCGACAGCAGCATTTATGCCGCAGCAACGGGCATTCAATCGGGTGCATCGAACCTTGCGTCCTCTCTGCGCAGCGATATAAAGGGCGGCGCGGAGCAGATTGCCAGCAGTACGGATTTCATTTCCGATGGTGCGGAATCCATTGAGAGCGGCGTTTCCTCGGCAAAGTCGAGCGCATCGCAGGCGGCGGAATATGACAGCAGCGCCGCCTCCACCCTGCAATCGGTTTTGAACAATATGAGCGAGGACGATCCGAACCGCGCGGCGGTTTCGGAGGCATATGAAGCGGTTGTTGCCAGCCAGAAGACGGATGAAGGAATTGCAAGCGGACTGGACAGCGCGGCAAGCGGTGCAAGCAGCATTAAGAGCGGCGCATCCGATATTAAATCGGGCGCACAATCGCTGGCAGCCGGCGCAGAGCAGGCGGCAAGCGGCGCAGATACGATTGCCTCGACGGCAGAGCAGGTAGCGGCAGGTGCAGAGTCGCTGGCATCGGATGAAAATCTCGGTGCGCTGATTGACGGCATGAGTCAGATGAAAACCTCCAGCAATGCATTGATTGAGGGCGTCAAGAAGCTCAAGAGCGGTTCGTCACAGCTGGCAGTCGGCACAGATGATTTGTTGGCAGGTGCGGCGGCGCTGGACGACGGCGCAACGCAGGTACAGGCAGGTGTGAAGCAGGTCGATGACGGCGCGGGTCAGCTCAAGGACGGCATCAAAACGCTGGACAACGGCGCAATTACGTTGGATGACAGCATGGCGGCGCTCAAGTCGGGCACAGTAGAGCTGGCACACGGCGCGGATGAGCTGGATGCCGGTGTGTATCAGCTGGTCAGCGGCGCACAATCTCTGATGGAGGGCGCACAGCAGCTGATGGAGGGCATGATTCAGTTCGATGAGGATGGCATTCAGAAGCTGACGGATGCCATTAACGACGACCTCGGCGGCACGCTGGATCGGCTGGATGCCGTTCGGGACTTCGCCGACGAAGAGACTCCATATGGCGGCGCTCAGAAGGGCGCGGACTGCTCGGTTAAGTTCATCTTCAAGACGGCAGAGATCAGCAAGGATTAAGGCAAATACAACAGTCTGCGGAATCGGGAACGAAAAGCCGATGCCGTAGGCTGTTTTTGGATGGACATGTATTGGGGAACAGGAAATTTAAAGTAGGTTGATGTTGCTCCTGAATAGTCGTTTTGATATAATCCTTTGTAGAGGAGGTGCGGATATGACGGAAAGAGAACGTCAAGTTGTTTTAGAAAAATCCAAAGAGTTCTTTCGGGAGCATGTTGCGAACAATCATAAAGCGAATACAGAAAAACTAACCTCTTTAGCTAAGTTTAAGGTAAATCCGTTTACGCATAAATATTTGGCAAACTTTGCATTTGGGGATTCTTCACCGATGAGCATGGCGAAGGCACTAGTTTATCCGCGAGTTTTAGGAACATCCATTTCAACAACATTTGGCACACAGCTTCAGTACTTTTGCAATGAGGTGTTAGAGTCCTTTGCATCTACGACATCAGGAATTGATATAGAATTTATTGATGCGATTGATGGAAGACGAAAGTATTGCCAAATTAAGGCTGGACCTCAAACGATTAACCATGATGATGTAAAAACAATTTGCGACCATTTTAATGCGATTAAAAACTTAGCGAGAACGAATGGGATGGTTGATTTCAACCCGTTGTTTGACTGTGTGGTTGGTATTTTTTATGGGACAGAAGATCAACTGGCTAAACATTATAAAGACATTCAACAACTATATCCGGTTATTTGTGGGCAGGAATTCTGGCATAGGCTTACAGGGGATGAGAATTTTTATAATGAATTGATTAATGCGTTTGCGGAAGTTGCAGATGAATTTAATTGTTCTGCTATACTTGATCGTGTTATCAGAGATTTAGCAGATGAAATATCTACTTTGTCAGAGTAAAATGAAAAAATGACGCATGATACTATGCGTCATTTTTGATTCTGTTAATGCTTTCTACAAGTTCTAATCCAATTCTACGAGCTAATTCTACGGGAACTGCGTTTCCAATTTGCTTGTATTTTTCGCTTATGCCACCGGAAAAGACCCAATTATCAGGGAAACTTTGTATCCTTGCGTACTCACGCACTGTGAATGGACGAGTTTCGTCTGGATGACATCGCTCTGTCTGCTTCTGCGAAGGGCTACAAGTTAGAGTTAAACAAGGTTCATCCCAAGAGATTCTACGTGCCATTCCACGACGACCACCGCCGGAATAAAAACTTTTTCCCATATATTCCTTTTGTGCAGATTCGGGCAAATCTACCCAACAGCCACCAGCTGGAACTTGAGATAAATATTTCTTTTTTTTCTCGCTGTACTGTTGACCTTCAGAAGGTGGACAGTCCTTTAATGCATCGCGGAGAGTAGTCATTTTTTTATCTGGTTTTGGATAAGTAAAGGATATGCCACTTCCTTTTTTAATACCGATGATTACAATTCGTTCACGTTTTTGTCCAACGCCATAATAGGCTGCGTTTAATACTTGATATTGAATATCATAGCCTAAATCAGCAAGGACTTCTAATATGGTGGTAAGAGTTCGACCGTGGTCATGGGATATTAAACCACGGACATTTTCTGCTAAAAACATGAAAGGTTGAACTTCTTTAACACATCGAGCAAATTCATGGAACAGCGTTCCGCGTGTGTCGTCAAATCCGAGTTTCTTTCCGGCAAAACTAAACGCTTGGCAAGGAAATCCTCCGGTTACAATATCAATCTGCCCTTTGTATGATGTGAAATCAACTTCGTGAATATCTTGACAGATAACATTCCATGAGGGACGATTGGTCTTCAACGTTTCACAGCTAAACTTATCGATTTCGACATATGCTAGAGTGTGAATACCTGCTTGTTCAAGCCCAAGGGCTAAACCGCCTGCCCCAGCAAATAATTCAATGCCGGTGACATAATTATGGTCGGTGATAGGTTCTATGCTTTCAGAGATAGGAGGGTGGTCGCGGTCAATAATATCTTCTGGCAGAACATTTAACGTAGAGCAGAGCTTTTTTATATTAGACTTTATCGGGCTATAGTTTTTTGACAAAATAGCAGATAATTGATTCTTAGATATTGACATGGCGTGAGCGAGTTCGGTCTGAGTTTTTATCCCTGATTTATCCATCGCTTCTTTAACCTTAACTTTGTTGATGTGCATCAATATAACCCTCCTCTGAAACTTTGAAAAGTTATGAAAATATATTAACATGCTGAAACCCAATAGTCAAGGCTGAATAGCAAAATCAAAAAAATATATTAGGTATAAAAAAGGACGAGATTGGGAATCGAAAGGGAATCCCAAATCTCGTCCTTTCTTTAGATTGTGTTCGGCGAACGTTGTGCTTTTTTCCTCCAAAGCAGGACGAGAAAAACAAGCAATTCCACAGCGCAGAACAGCAGTGGATACGGCACAAGGGGAAGCAGGTTCAGTTCCAGCCGATCAATCAGAACCGACTGATACACGCCGATGGACGCGGCGAATGCTATGATATGAATTACGAAAACCACAACAAAGGAGAGCGTTTTTCGTGCAGTATTTCGTGCGATGCGTGCCAGCAGAATCAGCGAGGCGAGTATTGCCAGAAGACCGACGAGGGCGGAGACGATGGACAACGTGCGAAGGTTCATGCCCCACAAAATGGGCTGATCGCCCCAGATGCTGCTGGACCAGGAGAACGTGCCAACCGGCGTGTCTTGCAGAAGCGATGTGACCTGCGCAGAGACGGCGTCCAATTGCTCCGGCTTCATGCGGAGGCTGCCGCTGACCTTGTTGGCGTAGTGGATTTTCAGTGATGTGTAAGCTGACTTCGTTTTTGGCGTGCCGTCATAGACAAAGCTCGGCATGACGACGGCTTGATCCAGCAGCATGGTGCTGTTGGAGGTGGAAATCTCGCTGTCCTTGTCCAAAAATCCGACGACAACAAACGGATAGGTGTGATACAGATAGTTAGCGTGGAATGTATCGCCGAGGGAATACTGGGAAGCATAGGAAGCGCCGAGAAGGACAGGGATGGACTGCTTACTGTGCAGTGTAAAGTCCGACGCTTTTAATAACCGCCCGCTGGAGACAGAAAGCGCAAAGTCCTTCTGTACATTGGCGCTGAGTTGTACGGCATACACTTCCTGCGGGGTATCGCTCCATTCTTCGGTGTAAAAATCGAAAAATGGACCAGAGGTAGGCACAATAGGCTGAGCGTACAACTCATAATATGTACAGGCATCAGACTGCGACAGATCGTTGTATAGGGTAAGAAGGTCATGAAGCGTTTCCGGCGTGTTGGGGAGCTTGGTCGGATCGGATTCGTGCTGAATCAAGAGATAGACCGTGTTGTTGTCCGTTTTCAAACTCTGTGCATCGAAGTGCTTGTATATCATGGAAGAGGAAAACAGGAAAATAGAAATACAGGAAAGGGAAATAGTCAGAAAGAGTGCAATAGTTGATCGTACTATTTGAAAATGAGAGTGTGACATAAAACTACTCCTTTGCAGAAATAAGCTCATCTATGATTGTATTCATAGATGAGCTTAGATAAAAAATTACTTACTTGTGGTTCCGTGCTTTACATAGTGAATAAACACATCTGCAACGTCATAGTCGCAATAAGAGCCGCGGGCAGTGACTACTTTATAACCCCATACTCTTCCAGAATCTCCGCGTTTGCTACGACCATAATATGTGCGAGTATAGTGGTAGGTTGATAATACTTTACCATTTTTCATATGAGCGGTAGAGCCGCATGGTCTTACAAGAGTTTTGCCATACTCCTCCCAACCCTTTACATCCCAATAGACACTTTTGGTAGCTTGAGTTGAGATAGAGGAGATGGTATCCTCTGAGGCTTCGTCCTTTTCAGCAGAATATGAATTATCTTTCTGCGCGGCTTCAGGAGAAACATCTTCACGGATAAAGACAACATTGCTATCATTAGAAACATATGTAGTATCTTGATCAGCAACATTAGCGCTGGTAACACTTGTATCAATTGCAAAAGCGCTTACAGAAGTTAGCGTTAAAGTGGTTAGGATACCACAAATCAATTGATTCCATTTATGAGACATAAAAACTCCTTTCGTGACAATACGATGAGATAGATATTGAATATATCTTGTGTATAGTATATAATAAGACATCCACATAATTTCGTGTTGCTGTAAAACAGCAGGGTGACCAACCATTCGATCTTATGTGGATTTTTTATACAATCATATAAATCACCTGACCCTTTCATTTAATGCTATATGTGGAATCGTAATGAAAAAATAACTTATTTTCGTTACGATGAGAGTAGCCGGAAGTAGCATTAGCTAAAAATATAGCTGGGATTGAGTGGAATGACTAGGTGGGAGCCGGTATGGTTCTGCTATAATTTGTTGTATAGCAGAACCGTAGGCTCTTGTGTTGATGTTTAGACGGATAGCTATTCTTTAAGGAAAGCTATCAGATAAGTGAGGATATTACTGCGCATCCGCCAGCTCCGGATGATACGTCGCGTCCTGCTGTGCAACCTGCTCCGGTACGTCCTCGCGCTCGAATACCACCTTGCCGTCAGCTGAGGTATACTGGCTGATGCCCTCCGGAATATGCGCCGTGGTCACTGCGGTGCGGCTGCCGGAAATGGCAAATGCGGTGGCGGATACAGCGAGTAAACCTGCCAGAATGCCGCCAATCCATCGTGTTTTTTTGCTGCTCATAGAAATTCCCCTCCTTACATGAGCGAATACATAGGCGTGACTTGACCGAGATGTGATTGATAAAGCACATCTCTTTGGAGAAGTCACACTGCTTTCGTAAAATTAGAATACTACAATATGCGAGTGTAGTCAATAGGGAAATAACAAATTTTGAGAAAAAGAGGGATCTGAAAAAAGTGACAGGCGATAAACTGTGTCATACCTCCGCTCTCTCGTTTGTTCGCAGGAAAAAACAGGATGCAATTATTTTGCAAAAAACCTGTTTTTTCCTGTACGCGCTCTTGCATTTTACGTGTGCGCGTGATATAGTTATGATTGAAAATTGAACTCGGGGAGCCGGTCGAGTCGGCTGAGAGGAAGCGAGCGCGCTTCGACCCGTTGACCTGATTTGGATCATGCCAACGTAGGGAAGTCAACCAGCAACCAAACTTTGGTGGCAGTATGGGAGAGATGCGTTGTGCCTCTCTCTTTTTTGTTGCTCCGGAAGGCAGATGGGCGAATGTCCGTCTGTGGTGTGGCGAACGAACAAGAAGGAGTACAATCATGCAAACACAATTTACAACCAGAAAGCTTGCCATGGCAGGTATTTTCACGGCGCTGGCGGTCGTCGGCAGCCTGCTGAGTGTTCCGGTGGCGGGCAGCAAGTGCGCACCGGTACAGCATATGATTAACGTCCTTGCGGCGGTCACGCTTGGACCGGGCTGGGGCGTAGGCATTGCATTTTGCGCGAGTGTTCTGCGCAATCTGTTCGGCATTGGCAGTCTGCTGGCATTTCCGGGCAGCATGGTCGGCGCGCTGTGCTGTGGTCTGATGTTTCGCCTGACGCGCAGACTGAGCCTGACCTGTCTGGCAGAGGCAGTTGGCACAGGTATCCTCGGCGGCATTGCGGCGTATCCGATTGCCAAGCTGCTGATGGGCATTCAGCCGGAAACCGCCTTTGTCTATGTCGTACCGTTCCTGATTTCCACGGTTGCGGGCAGTATTTTGGCGTTTATCGTGCTGAAAATGCTGGAGCGCCGCGGCGTACTCCATGCCTTTTTGCAGAGAGGAGCACAGTGATGGACTATACCGCGTGTCTGCGGCAGATGCGGGAAAAGCAGCCGCGGGTACACTGTCTGACGAATATCGTGACCATGACGGACGTCGCCAATATTTTGCTGGCGGCAGGCGGCAGCGCGATTATGGGACAGCATCCGGAGGAGGTCGCAGAGATCACGGCGATTTGTGACGCAACGCTGTTGAACATCGGCACGCCGGATGAGGCGAAGTTTGCCGCCTGCATCGCGGCAGGACGTGAGGCAAATCGACGCGGACATCCGGTCATTCTTGATCCGGTCGGTGTGGGTGCAAGTGCCTTTCGCCGGACGCATGTGAAGCAGCTGCTGCACGAGGTACAGCCGAACATCATTCGCTGCAATCCGGCGGAGGCGTATACACTGCTGGGCTTCCGCGTGGCGCAGAGCGGCGTGGAAAGCGGTGTGGCGGTGACGGATGCGCAGCGCGCTGAGCTGGCGC
>CAVBHI010000125.1:0-3105 GCA_963595115.1 bacterium | reverse complement strand
CCAAAGCCTCCCTTATGAGATGGAACAAGCTGTATGACGGGACGAAGGCATCCTTTGTCGAACCTCTCTTTTTCCAGTCTCACATCATTGACTAATGTACATTTTTTGCATAATTCACAGAAACCGCGTCAGTGTTACAATAGCAAACGCGAACTGGTGTTAAGGTAAGGGAAAACGCTCTTTGTCTCTCATGCTTGAAATATCCCCCATCTTGCTCAACATACCGGTTGAAAAAATGAGTGTCTTCAGAATTTATTATCGAACCAAAAGGGCATTCCTGCAGAATAGCGGGAATGCCCTTTCTCAATTCATAGAAAATGTGTGAGAATTTACACTCTCAATTAATTATTGATGAGCTTATCATCCTCGTTGTTCCAGCTGTACAGCTTGCGAATCTCTTCGCCAACTGCCTCAGACGGATGCTCAGCAGCCTTTCTTCTCATAGCGCGGAAGTGTACCTGACGACCTGCCGGAGACATGTCAAGCAAGAAGTCCTTTGCAAAGGTACCGTCCTGAATGTCGGACAGGATCTTCTTCATCGCCTTCTTGGTGTCCTCGGTGATCAGCTTCGGACCGGTGATGTAGTCGCCGTACTCCGCAGTGTTCGAGATAGAGTAACGCATACCTGCAAAACCGGACTGGTAAATCAGATCAACGATCAGCTTCATCTCATGAATGCACTCGAAGTATGCATTGCGCGGATCATAGCCAGCCTCACACAGCGTCTCAAAGCCAGCCTGCATCAGAGCACAAACGCCGCCGCACAGTACTGCCTGCTCACCAAACAAATCAGTCTCTGTTTCGGTGCGGAAGGTAGTCTCCAGAACGCCAGCACGAGCGCCGCCGATACCCAGAGCGTAAGCCAGCGCAATCTCCTGTGCCTTGCCGGTAGCATCCTGCTCAACCGCAATCAGACACGGAACGCCCTTGCCCTCCTGATACTCCGAACGAACGGTATGACCCGGTCCCTTCGGCGCGATCATGGTAACGTCAACATCCTTCGGCGGATTGATGCAGCCAAAGTGAATGTTGAAGCCATGTGCAAACATCAGCATATTGCCTGCTTCCAGATTCGGCTCAATATCCTTCTTGTACATGTCAGCCTGCTTCTCATCGTTGATCAGAATCATGATGATGTCAGCCTGCTTTGCAGCCTCTGCTGCGGTATATACTTCAAAGCCCTGCTTAACAGCTTTATCCCAAGACTTCGAGCCTTCATACAGACCGATTACAACATGGCAGCCGGAATCCTTCAGATTCAGAGCATGTGCATGTCCCTGGCTGCCGTAACCGATGATTGCAATCGTCTTGCCATCCAGCATTGCCAGATTACAATCTTCCTGATAAAAAATTTTAGCTTCAGCCATAACATTTATCCTCCTAAAACTACAGTAGTTTGAATATTGGCTAGAATATCCGTCCGAAATCTCTTTCGTCTGGAATTTATTATAGTACAAGCACTTATCCCTGTCAATCAAACTGTGCTCATTTTTTACCGAAAAATGTGTCAATCCTTTCCGAAAGATTGTACGCTGCTTTGGGCAAAAGAAAAGGCAGCATACTTCAAAGGAGGTATGCCGCCTTATCGGCTAAATCAGTATGCCGTGTTGCCCTTGCTGGGAATCACAATCGCAGCAATAATATACGCCAAAATTCCGCTTCCGCCGCAGGCGCAGAAGATGATCCACGCCAGTCGGATAACGGTTGGATCTAGGTGAAAGTACTCCGCAATTCCCCCGCAAACACCGGCAATCATTTTCCCCTCTTCGACTCGATACAAACGCTTATCCATTCTCATTTCCCTCCCATAATGAACACCGTTATTTCCTTTGATTTCTATTTTTATTATAATCTCCGCGTTCAACGATGTCAATGAAAAGGCAAAATAAGAGCGCCCCGCTCCGAGACGCTCCTATGTATCATTCGTTATTTACTTGGTCTTGAAACGACCGGCGCCGACATAACGGCTTGCATAGTACTTCTCCGACAGGCTGGAAGTAATAACGCCCGTTCTGGAATTTGCCGCGTGAATAAACTTTCCGTTGCCGATATAAAGACCAACATGGCTTACACCATTGCCGCCGGTGTTAAAGAACACCAAATTACCCTTCTTCAGATTGTCACGGGAAACCTTAATGCTGGAAGAGTACTGTGAGCTGGATGTTCGTGGAATTGAAACGCCGCACTTGGAATAAACCCACTGTGTCAGTCCGGAGCAGTCAAAGCTGTTCGGTCCCGTCGCGCCGTATACATACGCACAACCCAGCTTTGTTTTCGCCAGAGAAACAGCCTTTTTGCCAAACGATTGCGTCGTACTGCTGTCGCTTCCATCCGCATCAATATCGCCATTGTTCTTGTTCGTCTCCGACTTATCCGAGCTAGAACCCTCTCCTTCAATCTTGACATATTTCTTGCCAACATAGCCGGTAACACCATTTACCTTTACCTTATACCAGTTGCCGGAGGACGAAACCCGAAGAACGGTGCGAGTCATATCCTTCTTCATGACAGCAACAACCTCGCTGGAGCTACTCCCCTTTTCATGAAGGTTGGTATTCACCGTCGCCGTAACCTTGGTCGCAAATGCACTGGTCGCCACCGTTGCAAACAGCACGCCCGAAATTAATGTAATCTTCCATTCTTTTTTTCGCAAAAAGTGCATATCAGAAGTTCCTTTCTCTGTTTTCATTTCTGTTCCCAAATTGTAAATGCTACGTAATAATTTCGACTCCAGTTTGTAATCAATTTGTAATTATAATACACGACAGCATCGTCATTGTCAATAGTTTTTTTGCATAAGTCTGTGCATTTCTTGTCAATATTTTCGGCATTTTCTGCACTTTCACCGTTATTTCCTCCATATTTCTCGTTTCTTCCGCTTGCACTCTGTGGCATTTGCAAGCGTTCAAACGGTGATTTTTATCTTCTATTTTATTCCACTTGATATTGCAATTTAGAAACTGAAAAAAATCGTAAAAAAGCCTTGACGATATACCCAAAATGAGATATAATAAATTTCGTTGCTAATGGAGCGGCGTTACAATAGTAAGATGGAGAGTTGGCTGAGTGGTCGAAGGCGCACGACTGGAAATCGTGTGTGCGTGA
>CAVBHI010000124.1:0-7916 GCA_963595115.1 bacterium | reverse complement strand
TGCCCCAATCATCGACGGTCTCGATGGTACCGTTTGCCTCAATCAGAGACTTGAACTTCTCGACGACAGTTGCAACTGCTTCATCACCGATAGTCGGGTTTACAATAAATATGGTCTCGTACTTACCACTTACCTTTGCCATTTTCAGCACCTCCTTCTGGACTTTGGCCCATGCCCTAACCATGAGCAAGGATACCTTATCAGTATATCGAACTTCGGACAGGGAGTCAAGCGCAAAATGGGACAAAGAAACAAATTTTTATTGGAATTTTTCAACGAATACGACAGCATCGCGAAAGCATAAGACGGAACAACGACAAAATAGGAAGTCCACAGAACCGTTCGGTCCTGCGGACTTCCGTTTTTATAGAGAAAGGTGGGAAAGCTTACGCGTTGTGGAGCGAATGCTCCTCATCCACATGAAGATCCAGCCCCTTCATCTTTGTTTTCAGATTGGCCTGCGGCGCTTCGATGACATCGCTCTCCGGAACAGCCTCAATGAGATGGCTCTTGGATTTGAGCAGCGGACCACTGAGCTTGAACACCATAATGCAAAGCCACAGGGTCGGGATGGTCATGAGCAGACCACCGAGGTTGAGCAGACCCTTGACCGCGTCCATGCCACCGGAGATAACCAGCAGATAGGCGACGGCAGAAACCATAACGCCGATGATGATTTTGATGTTTTTCGGCGGCTCGGAGTCGATTTCCTGACCGTGTACACAGAGAGTAGACAAAGCGGAGGTGTTGGGATCTGCCAGCGTGATAAACGACAGACAGACGGCAACGAGGAATACGAGCTGAACGACCTTGCCGCCCGGCATTGCGCCGAGCACCTGGTACAGCGCGGTCTGCATACCCAGCTCCTGCACCTTTGCCCAGACATCAACCGTGCCGCTGGTCTGCATTTTCATAATCATGCCGGCAAATACAGCGGTGAAAACACAGCAGAACAGCGAGGGAACCAGAATCTCCACCAGCAGGAACTGGCGTACGGTGCGACCCTTACCCATGCGGGCGAGGAACATGCCGATAACCGGAGCATAGATGAAGAACGAATTCCAGAATGTGATCGTCCATTTGTTTGCCCACTGATCGGTTGGAGCCAGTGTGTTATTGAACATAATCTTATCCCAGAAGTTATTCAGAATATCACCGAATGCTTCCGTACCGATTTTGCCGATAAACTGTGCATCGCCAAAGGCAACGACATAAATCATCAGACCGAAGAAGCAGAGCATACATGCTGTGGAAACGTAGGTCAGACCCTTGTTGATGCCGGTTAGGCAGGAGATGATAAAGAAAGCGGCGACGATGACGGTGATAACCAGATACATCGCCGGACCTTGCGGAACACCAAAAACGGCATTGACACCGCCGCTGATCTGCATCAGACCGGCACCCATGGAGTTGGATACGCCGCTGGCAACCGCATAGCCGCACAGAATGTGCAGGAAGGTGGTAAGCTTGGGCATTTGACGTCCAAAGCTCTGCTGAAGCAGCGGAGAGAACGACAGCGCCTTCTGATAATTAAAGGTCAGCAGAGCGAACGCAACCGCCGGCAGAGAATAGATAAAGTACTGAACAAACGACCAGTCGAACATTGCCTGACTTACGGCAAAAATTGCCGCTTCGCGTGACTGCGCCTCCACACCGGCGGCAACCGGCGGCTCCATAAAGTGATAAATCGGCTCACCCATCGCCCAGAACAGCAGACCGCAGCCGATGCCGCCGCAGATGGAGATAGAAAACCACTGCCAGGTGGAGAAGTCCGGCTTGGCATCCTTGCCTCCGATGACGATGTCGCCGTATTTGAATACAATGAGGGCAAGACCCAGAAAGATAATAATGACTGCCAGAAGGTTGATCCACCAGCCGAAGTTGTTGCCGACCAGATAAATCATATTGGACATCAGTGCGCCGAATTGATCGGTGAAACAGAGACCAATGAAGATTTCTGCAAAGAGCAGAGCAGCCAGCACAAATAGGACTTCTTTATAAAGAGTTCCCTTTTTGTCTGTGTTCATGATTAACATCCTTTCTTCTTTTCAGTTCTTCTGCGATGCATTGCTTCGCGTTGCGATGTTTGCTAAATGAAACAATGCAAGGAATATCTATAAAAGTATGATAGACTGTTTTTGGGTATAGTGCCTTTGCAAAAAATCAGATATAATTGGCGAACAAACGGTGTTACTTTTTGCGTCGAATTTTGCGCTTTGGGAGCATATATAGGCTTGTAAAGGCAATAATACTTGCAAATGCACATTTTATCCGAGAGATGGCACAGCTTTCCTCAACAGACAACAGGCAAAAAACAGATGGATTTCCAAAGGAAAAAGGAAGGAGAGGGAAAAAGAAGCAGAGGAAACAAATGTATCCAAATGCGCAGGCAGGCAACAGGGAATGGGCGATTTTTGGCTGTGTGGATGGGGATTTGGTGGAAATGTGACATACAAAAGCAAGCGCTCTGACGAAACGGTCAGGGCGCTTGCCGGAAGATGCAATTTCAAAAGGAGAGCGATTCGAACAGGCTGAGCTGCCCGTCAGCGAGATTGATGATGTCGAGACCGGCGCGTCTGGCGCGCTGCACGGTGTATTCCGTGCCGCCGGAAATGCCGGTAAAATAACAGATGCAGCGGGAGCTGCGGGCAACAAGGTCGGCATCGCGGCGGGTGTAGCAACCCGCTTCGTAGCGGTCGCAGACGGAAAATGTGTGGCGGGCGCGGCGCAGAACGTTGGTATAACGCATCTGCCATTCCGGCTCCCAATATTGCTCCATGCCGTGAAAGGCGAGCAGCGCCCAGAGCTGAATTTCCGGATTTGTTTGCTGAAGGGCGAGTACTGTCTCGGCAGCCCAAAGGTCAAAGCCGCGGCTCATGCCGGAGAGAAATATCGTGTAGCCGCACTCGGCGGAGCGCAGGATGGCGCGGCGCAGGGACTGCATCATTTCCAGAAAATCCGGAGAACCTTCCTGCATATGCGGGGGCATTTTCTCCGGACGATAGCCGGAGAAGCAACAGATGGTCTGCTTCATGATGATCTCCTTTGATAACATAAAATGGGTCTGGAGTTGATTGTATCACATTTGAAAAAGGACGACAATGTATTTGCTATGCCCTTTGTCGTCATGGTATAATAATAAAAATAATATGTATGGAAAGAAAGAGGTGAACGCAGTGCTGATTTGTCCAAACTGTGGCAGTCCGCTGCGGCGAGAGGGGCGCGTGATGCGCTGTGAGAAACGGCACAGCTTTGACCTTGCCGCTGCCGGTTACTGCAATCTGTTGCTTTCGTCGCGGTCGGGAGAGCATGTGGGAGACGCCAAAGAGATGGTAGCGGCGCGAAGAGAGTTTTTGGATTGCGGCTATTACCAACCGCTGGCGCAGGCGGTTTGTGAACGGGTATGCGTGCTGGCGAAGGGCGGACGGCGGAATGTTGTGGATGCCGGCTGCGGAGAAGGATATTACACGCGGCAGATTGCGCAGAGGCTGGAGGAGGAAGGCTGCTTGGAGGAGTTAATTGGAATTGACATCTCCAAGGCGGCAACGCAGTATGCAGCCAAGCGTGACAAACGGACACAGTATATCACGGCGAGTGCATACCATATGCCAATTGCGGACGGAGCGGCGGATCTGGTGCTGTCGTTGTTTGCGCCGACACCGGAGAAGGAATTTGCGCGGGTGCTTCGTCCGTCCGGACGGGTATTGTGTGTGGTGCCGGGAGAGCGGCATTTGTGGGAGATGAAATGTGCGGTATATGACACACCGTACCGCAACCGGGAGGAGAAACATCAGCTGGAAGGATTTGTACTGGAGGACTGCATCCATGTGGAATATACCGCAACCATCGCGCGGGCGCAGGACATCCGGACGCTGTTTGCGATGACACCGTATGCACACCGGACGCCGCCGGAAGGGAAACGGCGGCTGAAGGCGCTGGAGGAGCTGACGACGACACTGTCCTTTGCTCTGCTGACGTTCCGCCCGACGTGCAAGACGGACGGCAGCGGAATGCCGAAGAGAAGGGAGACGAGGCATGGATAAGCAGACGCCATCGACATCGACACCGGAGAAAACGAGTGCGCTGGACGAGTGGCTGGATAAGCTGAAGCAGAAGAACGTGGTGTGCTTTTACGGCGTGGAAATGTTTCGGCATTTTTATGCGGATATGCTGACGCGGGCATCGGCGGAGCTGTCGTATTATCTGCTGTTTTCCATGTTTCCGCTGCTACTGCTGACAAGTCTGCTGCTGTCGCTGACGCATTTTTCCACAACGACGCTGCTGCGGTTTATGGCGATGCTTCCATCGGATATTCAGAAGATTTTGCTGCCATCGCTGACGCGGTATTTGGGAGCCTATCCGCTCCGTCCGCGGTATGTGCAGATTGTCTTTTTCAGCTTTTTGGCCATTTACTTTATGAGCCGGACAATGAGCTCATTGATGTGCCATGTCAACGCGATTTATGGTGTGCCGGATGCGCGGGGCGGTTTGCGGCAGTTTCTGTTTGAGATTGCGACGGCGGCGGGTCTGGTCACTGCCATTGGCTTGAGCTTTGGAATCGGCGTGCTGGGCAGCAGCATTACAACGCTGGCGGCAAGCTTGCTGGCAGTACCGACGTGGGCGCTGGCGCTGCTGCAATACGGACGCGGTCTGATTGCGCTGGGATTTGTCTTTTTGTTCATGCTGGTTTTGTGCTACTGGATGCCGAACTGCCGAATGAAGTGGCGGGATGCGCTGCCGGGAGCGGTGTTTATCTTGTGCGCATGGATAGTGTGCACGATGGTGTTCACATTTTATTTTAATAATTTTAGCCGCTATGATGTCATTTATGGCTCAATTGGCGCGATTATGGTGTTGCTTTTGTGGTTGTTCATGACGGGCATTGTTATCCTGCTGGGCTTTGTCATCAACTACATTACAATGAAGCGGCGAAAAAGAAATTTTATTTACAAAAAGCCGCTGCGGATGAAGGGAACGAGCGGCAGGGAAGGAAAGGGGAAAGCAAGATGAAGGTTGTAGCATTCAACGGAAGTCCGCGACGAGGCGGCAATACGGAGCAATGTCTTCGGGTAGTAGAACGGGAGTTGAACGCGCAGGGGATTGAGATGGAAATCATTTCTGTCGGCGCACGGGCGAAGCCGTGTACGGCGTGCTATGATTGCCTGAATAAAGGGAACGGGCACTGCATACAGTTTGATCCGGTCAACGAATGGATCGACAAGATGGTGGAGGCAGATGGCATTATTCTGGCATCACCGGTATATTATGGCGGCATTGCGGGCGGGATGAAATGTTTTCTTGACCGCGCGTTTTTGGCGGCGGGAAACTTGCTGCATCACAAGGTTGGCGCGGCGCTGGTGACACTGCGGCGCTCCGGCGGTCTGGAGACCTATCAGCAGCTGAACGCCTATCTCAACACCATGGAAATGGTGATTGCGACATCGGATTACTGGCAGGCGGCGCATGGACTGAATCCGGGCGAGGTACAGCAGGACACCGAGGGCATGGAGGTTATGGCAAAGCTGGGGCGGAACATGGCATGGTTAATGCAGGTCATTGACCACGCGAAGGGTGAGATTGATCCGCCGGAGACCGGACCGCGCACAATGACGAACTTTGTAAGGTGAATTCTGATACGAGAAACTGACAAAATGGAAGAAAAAATGCTCCTGAAATCATGAAATGTGCTGAAAATCAAAAAAACAGACGGGGACTATTTACATCCTTCTGTTTGGTGATATAATGAGGTCAGGAAGAAAGTTGGTACACACGCGACGAATAGGTAGGAGGATTTTATTATGACAAGGGCAATTCGTGTAAGAAACACCGAGGACATCCAGAAGATCAACAGCATTGTAACCCAGTTCACATTCGATATCTGGATTCATGGCAAATCCGGTATGGTTGATGCCAAGTCTCTGCTGGGTATGTTCCTGCTCAGCCTGAACGAGCCGCTGTCTCTGGTCATTGAGGATAACGAGAATCCGCATGAGGTCAAGAAGCTGTTTAAGGCTCTGGCAGATTATCTGGAGATCGAGGAATAAAGAGAAAAAGCTTCCGTGCGTTGCGGAAGCTTTTTTGATGGAAAAATGAAAAACGTGAGGTTATCCTGCGAGAATGCTTGTGGGATGACCTCATTTTTGTTATGAGGAAAATGACGGATGTTGTAGCATACACAGAAGCATGATTTGGGAAAAACATGTTATCCACAAAGGAGGAAAAACATGCAGTAGACAGGGCGGCTGACTGCGGTAGTATAGGCATTGTCGATGAGAAACGCCAGACGGGAAAGGAGGAATGAGAATGGCGCGACGAAAAAAGACGCAGACAGACGAGGTACGGACAATTTTACAGGAGCACTCTCCGGCGGCGGCACAGTGTCTATGTGATATGCTGTCGGACGAGACGCTGACGGGGACGACAAAGGTCAGTGTGGCAAAGGAGGTTCTGGAACGCGCGGTCGGGAAGGGTCAACTGGAGGAGTCGACGGAGAAAGAGAAGGCATCCAAATTTAAGCTGGTGCTGAAGGTCGTGGAGTGATGGAAATTCAGATTACACAGAGGCAGCGGGCATTTATTCGTTCAACGGCGTTTGAGACGCTGTTTGGCGGCGCGGCGGGCGGCGGAAAGAGCTATGCACAGCTGATTGATGCGCTGGTATTTGCGCTGCAATATCCGTCATCGCAACAGCTGATGCTGCGCCGGACATTTCCGGAGCTGCGGCGTTCGCTGATTCAGGTTTCGCTGTCGCTGTACCCTGCGGAATGCGCGGTATACAAGGAAAGCGTGCACCGATGGGTGTTTGTCAACGGCTCCATGATTGAATTTGGCTACTGCGACAATGAGAGCGACGTGACGAAGTATCAGTCGGCGGAATACGACGTGATTCGATTTGACGAGCTGACACATTTTACCGAGTTTCAGTTCACGTATCTGCTGTCGCGCATTCGCGGCGTCAACGGCTATCCAAAGCAGGTAAAAAGCTCGACGAACCCGGGTGGGATAGGACACCAGTGGGTAAAGGAACGGTATATTGACTGCCTGACACCGGAGGTCGAGGAGGACGGAAAGCTGTTTTTGCCGGCGCGGGTGCAGGACAACACGTTTCTGATGCAGCACGATCCGGAGTACGTCAAGCGGCTGGAAATGCTGGACGAGGGAAGCCGGAAGGCGCTGCTGTACGGCGAGTGGAATCTGTTGGAGGGGCGGTATTTTCCGGAATTTTCGGCGGAGATTCATGTGGCGGAGGCGGAGTACATTCCGAACGACTGGCGGCGGTATCTGAGCATTGACTACGGACTGGACATGCTGGCGGCGCTGTGGGTGGCGCTGGACGAGCACGGGACAGCGTGGGTATACCGCGAGGTGTATCAGTCCGGCCTGGTAATTTCCGAGGCGGCAGAGCAGATTTTGCTGGCGGAACAGGCGGGAGAGCGGATTGACCAGCGGTTTGCGCCGCCGGATCTGTTCGCGAGACGGCAGGAGACCGGACGGTCGGCAGTGGAGATTTTCGCCGAGCACGGGCTGTATTTTGAGCGGGCGGCGGGAGACCGCGTACAGGGATGGTATGCATTGAAGGAATATCTGCATCCGTTTCGCGGAGAACAGGGAGAGGTGACGGCGCGGATAAAGATTAGTCCGCAGTGCCGTAACCTGATCCGCACTCTGCCTGCGTTGCAGTATGACACGAATCGACCCAATGATGCGGCAACCCAGCCGCATGAGCTGACCCATGCGCCGGATGCACTGCGGTATTTTGCCGCGACGATTCGGCTGGCAGGGCGAGCGGCGGCGTGCCAACCGCTGGACGAGGACATCAAGGCGTTTCTGTCCTATGGATTTGGATGTGAGGAGGAGTGAGATGGAATATGTATGGTGCTGTCTGTGCAGTATGCTGTGCTTTGTGTGCGGCGGATG
>CAVBHI010000123.1:0-8578 GCA_963595115.1 bacterium | reverse complement strand
GGCTACTGCACCCATATTGAAGTTACCATCGAGCCGGGCAACGTCATTCAGGTACGCGACAACGGACGCGGCATTCCGGTCGGTATTCACCCGCAGATGGGCATTCCGACGCTGGAGGTCGTGCTGACCGTCCTGCACGCCGGCGGCAAGTTCGGCGGTGATGGCTACAAGGTCTCCGGCGGTCTGCACGGCGTCGGCTCCTCCGTCGTCAACGCCCTGTCTCAGTGGCTGGAGGCGACGGTATACGACGGCAGGAACAAGAACACCATGCGCTTTGAGCGCGGCGTGACGGTGCAGACGATGCAGACGACGCCGTGTGAGGGACATGAGACGGGCACGACCATCCGTTTCCTCGCCGATGACCAGATTTTTGAGACGCTGGAATACGAATATGACATTCTGGAAAAACGACTGCGGGAGCAGGCATTCCTCAACGGCGGCATTCGCATCACGCTGCGCGACGAACGTGAGCCGGAAGATATTCAGGAAGATGTCATGCACTATGAGGGCGGCATCAAGCAGTTTGTTCAGCACCTGAACCGCAATAAGACCCCGCTGCATCCGGAGGTCATCTATGTCGAAGGTTCGCGCGACGAATCCATGGCAGAGGTCGCGATGCAGTACACCGACGGCTACAGCGAAAGCCTGCTGTCGTTTGCCAACAACATCAACACGACGGAGGGCGGCACGCATGAGACCGGCTTTAAGTCGGCGTTGACCAAGGTCATCAACGATTATGCCCGCAAGTTCGGCTTCCTCAAGGACAATGACAAGAATTTTTCCGGCGATGATGTGCGCGAGGGTCTGACTGCGATTATTTCCGTCAAGCTGCGCGAGGCACAGTTTGAGGGGCAGACCAAAACCAAGCTGGGCAATTCCGATATGCGCACGCTGGTGGAAGCGCTGCTGACCGAAAAGCTGACGGTATTTTTTGAGGAAAATCCATCGGTTGCCAAGACCATTATCGACAAGGCGCAGACCGCCTCCCGCGCCCGCGAGGCGGCGCGCAAGGCGCGTGAGCTGACGCGCCGCAAGAGCGCACTGGAATCCGGCAGTCTGCCGGGTAAGCTGGCGGATTGTCAGGAGCGCGATCCGGAGCTGACGGAAATCTACATCGTCGAGGGCGATTCGGCAGGCGGCTCGGCAAAGGAAGGACGCGACCGCCGATTCCAGGCGATTTTGCCGCTGTGGGGCAAGATGCTTAACGTGGAAAAGGCGCGTCTGGACAAGGTATACGGCAATGAAAAGCTTAGCCCGATGATTATGGCGTTCGGCGCGGGCTTTGGCGAGGATTTTGATACGAGCAAGCTGCGCTACGGCAAGATCATTCTGATGGCGGATGCCGACGTTGACGGCAGCCATATTCGTACGCTACTGCTGACGTTCTTCTTCCGCTACATGCGTCCGCTGATTGAAGAGGGACACGTCTATATCGCACAGCCGCCGCTGTTCAAAAACGAAAAGGGCAAGACCGTCCGTTACACCTATACGGAGGAGGAGCAGCTCATGGTGCTGGCAGAGATGGGCGAAAACGTTGCGATTCAGCGCTACAAAGGTCTGGGTGAGATGGATCCGCACCAGCTGTGGGAGACTACAATGGATCCGGAGCACCGTACGCTGCTTCAGGTCACGCTGGACGACGCCGCGCTGGCGGATGAAACCTTTACTCTGCTGATGGGCGAAAAGGTCGAGCCGCGACGGGAATTTATTCAGAGAAATGCAAAATACGCAAAAAATCTGGATATTTAACACGATATTTAAACCTGCCGGAGAAAATACCGGCGTTTCAGGGGAAGGAACGATGGACGAAATAACGCGCAGAGAGCTGACAGAAATGCAGCAGGAGCTGATGGAGCGCTACAACCGTCTGGTGGATTTGACACAGCCCGCAGCGAAGAAAAAACGCCGCACCGAGCAGGAGGAGCTACTCGGCGACGCGATGGACTCGCTGGGGGAGGCGATTGACTGCCTCAAGGAAGCGCTGGAAGAGGAGTAAGCATGAGCACCAACAACAGCAACAACACCAAGATCAATTTTGAGAATCAAAAAATTCTCCCGGTCGATCTGGACAGGGAGATGAAAAAATCCTATATTGCGTATGCCATGTCGGTTATTGCCGGACGTGCGCTGCCGGATGTCCGCGATGGTTTGAAGCCGGTGCACCGCCGTATTTTGTACGCGATGTATGAGGATCATCTGACCTCAGATCGTCCATACCGTAAGTGTGCAACGGCAGTAGGTAATGTCCTCGGTCGGTACCATCCGCACGGCGATGCATCGGTATATGACGCGCTGGTTCGTATGGCACAGCCGTTTTCCATGCGCTATACGACGATTGACGGACACGGCAACTTCGGCTCGGTGGACGGCGATCCCCCGGCAGCGTATCGTTACACGGAGGCGCGCCTGAGTAAGATGGCTGCCTACATGATGATGGACATTGAAAAGAATACCGTCAATTTCCAGCCGAATTTTGATGACAACCGCAAGGAACCGATTGTTCTGCCGTCCCGTTTTCCACATATGCTGGTCAATGGTTCGTCCGGCATTGCCGTCGGTATGGCGACGAATATGCCGCCGCACAACCTGACGGAGGTTATTGATGGCATCTGTCATGTCATCGACAATCCGGAGGCGCAGCTGGAGGACATCTGCCGCTATATCAAGGGACCGGATTTTCCGACCGGCGGCATTATCATGGGACGCAGCGGCATCCGTGCAGCCTATGCCACCGGACGCGGCAAGATCAAGGTGCGCGCCCGCACGCATTTTGAGGACATGGAGCACGGTCGCACCCGTATTGTGGCCACGGAAATCCCGTATATGGTCAACAAGGCGCGTCTGGTGGAGTCCATTGCCAACTTGGTCAAGGAAAAGCGCGTCGAGGGCATTTCCGACCTGCGCGACGAGTCCGATCGCACGGGTATGCGCATCGTCATTGAGCTCAAACGCGACGTCAACGCACAGGTCGTACTCAACCAGCTGTTTAACTACACGCAGCTTCAGGACAGTGTTTCGGTACACAATCTGGCGCTGGTCAACAACCAGCCGCGCACACTGACGCTGCGGGAGCTGATCGACCAGTATATTGACTTCCAGTGCGAGGTCATTGAGCGCCGCACGCGCTATGATTTGGAAAAGGCGCAGAAGCGTGCGCATATCTTAGAGGGCTTGAAGGTCGCCACCGACAACATTGACCGCATCATTGCGATCATCCGCGCGTCAGCCAATGAGGCGGAGGCAAAGCTCAACCTGATGCAGGAGCCGTTTATCATCAACCAGATTGCCTTGTTGGGCATTGTAGACGGTCAGGAGGAATATGAGTTCCATCTGGATGAGGAGCAGGCGCAGGCGATCGTCAATATGCGTCTGGGTCGTCTGTCCGGTCTGGAGCGCCAGAAGATCAACGACGAGTACGATGAGATCGAGTCGCGCATCAGCGGCTACGAAACGCTGCTGTCGTCCCGCGAGAACATCATGCAGACGGTCAAGACCGAGCTGCTGGAGATTCGCGGCAAATTCGGCGACGAGCGCCGCACGTCGATTGAAAATGTTGATAATGAGATTGACATTGAGGATTTGATCGAGCGTGAGGACTGCACCTATACGCTGACGCATTATGGCTATATTAAACGCCTGCCGACCAGTACTTACCGTGCACAGCGGCGCGGCGGACGCGGCATCAGTGCGATGGCGACCCGCGACGAGGATTATGCGGAGGTTCTGTTTACGGCATCGTCGCATGATTTCATCCTGTTTTATTCCAATAAGGGCAAGGTATATAAGCTCAAGGGCTATCAGATTCCGGAATCCAGCCGCACGGCAAAGGGAATGAATCTGGTCAATCTGCTGGAAATGGAGCCGGAGGAGAAAATTACCGCCATGTTCCCGACTGGAAAATACGGGGAAGAGCATGAAGAGGCAAAGTTCCTGTTCCTTGCCACGGAACGCGGTACGGTCAAGCGCGTGGCGCTGTCGGATCTGCATAACATTCGCCGCAGCGGTCTTCGTGTGCTCAGCCTGAATGAGGGAGACAATGTTGTGAATGTCTTTGTCACGGATGGAGAGCAGAAGATCATGCTGGTATCGCGCAATGGTCAGGCGATTTGCTTTGAAGAGAGCGAGGTTCGCCCGATGGGACGCACGGCGGTCGGCGTTCGCGGTATGCAGCTGGCAGAGGATGATTGTGTGATCGGTGCAATTTGTGCGCCGTCCAGTGTGGAAGTGCTGACGGTTACCGAAAACGGCTATGGCAAGCGCACTCCGGCGGAGGACTTCTCGGTTCACCACCGCGGCGGACGCGGCATGATTGCTCACTCGATTACCGAAAAGACCGGTCTGCTGGCGGGCGTTGCCGCGGTCAGCGAGGCGGATGATGCGATGATTATCACGGACAGCGGTATTATTATCCGCACGGCGGTGGCGGATATCCGCGCCTGCGGCCGTGCATCGCAGGGCGTTATCGTCATGCGCACGAGCGAGAGCGGAAAGGTCATCTCGATCACCAAGACGGATGCGGAGGATTCCGAGGAGGAACCGGCAGAGGCACAGAACGAATCGACGGAGCTGACCGGAGAGGAAACAGCCGAAGTGACGGAGACCGGCGCTGATGAATAAAAAACATGTCGTGATTTATACGGACGGAGCGTGCTCGGGCAATCCTGGCCCGGGCGGCTTCGGTATTATCCTGCAATATGGAGAGCACCGCAAGGAGATCAGTCAGGGCTTTTTGTCCACGACGAATAACCGCATGGAGCTGTTGGGCGTGATTACGGCGCTGGAAGCGCTGAATACGCCGTGTACGGTGGATCTGTATTCCGACAGCAAATATGTGATTGATGCGATCCAGAAGGGCTGGGCGGTCAAGTGGCGCAGCAAAAACTGGATGCGTACCCCGAAGGAACCGGCGAAAAATCCGGATTTGTGGGAGCGGCTGCTGAATCTGCTGGAGGTGCATGAGGTCACGTTCCACTGGGTCAAAGGACACGCGACGAATGAAAATAATAACCGCTGCGATGAGCTGGCGGTTGCGGCGTGGAAGAAGCTCAAGGGATGATTTTGTAATCGTATAATATAATAAAAATAATACAAATAGTTATATAAAATGATACTTGTTTGTCATGAATGGTACGAGTGCAAATGGCGCGGTACGCAAAATAAAGCCCATTGCAGTTGACGTACTTTCAAACGAATGGTATAATAGAGACAGAAAGAAGGCATACCGGTAAACGGTTCGCCCTCACTTGTTAGTTAAAAAAGTAACCGCCAGGTTTGGACGCTGGGCGGTTACTTTTTTGTCATCTGGTAGACCAGATTGATGATGGATACAACCAACGTACAAAAGACAAATAAGTCTGAATATGTAACGTATTGCATCTGCTCACCCCCTCTCTAAAAGAGGGTGGATCAAAAAAGCAGACACCCTCCTTATTAAAAATGCGAGGGTGAACCGCCTACCGAATATGGTATGCCTATACTATAAAATACCACAGCAGACAATATAAAGTCAAATGTCGCACAGCACAAGGAAAAACATGGCAAATTTCAAATGCGGATTGACATTTCAAAAGAAAACGATATAATAAAAGTACAAGATAAAGAATTGAATGAGATGGAATGCGGATAGGCGGGCAAGTACGATGTGCTTGCCCTTTTGTATTGTCTGCGAAATATTTCTAAAAGTAAAAATGAAATATAAAAATACAAATAGTATTAGGAGGAGCTATGCGCCGAGAGGATAAATTGTGGGATGGATATTGCTTGATTCAGGACAATCGATTTTTCAAGCTGGGGCAGGACAGTGTATTGCTGTCGGCGTTTGCACAGCCTCCAGCACGGGCAAAGGTAATGGATCTCGGCTGTGGGAACGGGGCGTTGGGCGTGCTGCTGTGTGCGCGATTTCCGCGCATTGCCGTGACAGGCTTGGAATACCAACCGGAGGTGGCAGAGTTGGCGCAGGAAAATGCCGTGCGCAATCGCTTGGATGATCGAATGACCATTGTATGCGGCGATGTGCGTGATTATAAACAGTATTATTCGGTCGGTGCATTTGATTATTTGGTGTGCAATCCACCATACTTTTCGGAGAACAGCGGATACCACGCGGCGGGAGCACACAAAAATCAGGCGCGGCAGGAAACCACCGGCACACTGGAACAGTTTGTGCAGGCGGCGGGGTATTTGGTGAAATACGGCGGACGGGCGGCATTTGTACACCGTCCGGAGCGGCTGTGTGACTGCATTGCATTGTTTCGGAAGTACGATTTAGAGCCAAAACGCCTGCGCATGGTACATCAAACGGCGGTTTCCGTGCCATCGGCGGTGCTGATGGAGGTACGGCGCGGTTCGGCGGCGGGCGTACAGATTTTGCCGCCGTTGCTCGTCCGTGGGGCAGACGGCAAGCCGACAGAGGAATACCGCACGATCTATCATCAGGAACAATTTATATACGATTAGTATTTTAGAAAACAAACTATACAAGGAGTGGTAATATGGGTGGAGTATTATACTTGGTCGGAACACCGATTGGCAATTTAGAGGACATTACCTATCGCGCGGTACGCATTTTGTCGGAGTGCGACTTTGTTGCGGCGGAAGATACGCGCGTCAGCGGTAAGCTGCTGCGGCATTTGGAGATTTCCAAGCCGATGGTCAGTTATCATGAGCACAATCGGAAGCAGCGTGGATCGGAACTGGTGGAGCGGATGCTGGCGGGGGAGATCTGTGCGCTGGTGACGGATGCCGGTATGCCGGCAATCAGCGATCCGGGGGAGGATCTGGCAAATCTGTGCCATGAGAATGGGATTCCGGTCATACCGGTGCCGGGACCGTGTGCGGCGGTGGCAGCGCTGGCACAGAGTGGATTTCCAAGCGCAAGATGGTGCTTTGAAGGCTTTTTGCCGATCGATAACAAGGGAAAACGCCAGCGTTTGGCAGTATTGCGCACGGAAATGCGGACGAGTATTCTTTACGAAGCGCCGCACCGGCTGCGGACGACACTGCGTGATTTGGAGGAAGCTCTCGGCGGACGGCGTATTGCACTGTGTCGTGAGCTGACAAAGCTGCATGAGGAGTGCCTGCGCATGACGCTGCCGGAGGCGGTGCAATATTATGAGGAAAACGATCCGCGCGGCGAGTATGTTCTGATTTTGGAGGGTGCGCCGGAGGGAGCGGAGGAGCAGAGCGAGGAAGAGCGGATGCAACAGGCTCTGGTGCTGGTAAGTGAGTTTCAGCAGGGCGGAATGCGGCTCAAGGATGCCGTAAAGCAGGCGGCAAAGCAAACTGACGTGCGGAAAAATGCGCTGTATCAAAGGGCTCTGGAAAAAGAATAAGCACGACACACCGGGAGTACGGGAAAACCCCTCCGTCCGTTGCAGCGTAACGGACGGAGGGGTTGGTTTTATGGTGTTTGTTTCCGGCTTTCCGGGGAAATTTTAGTGCGTATATCCCATGTGTTTGCCTGCGCTTCGCGAAAGGGGAGGATGGTTTTCTTTTCCCAAGGTGGAATACAGCACGCCGAATACGATCAGCGCCGCACCGGCAAAAAAGCCAAGCGTCATGTGCTCATGCAGAAGGAGTACGCCGAGTACCATGGAGGTAAGCGGCTGCACCGGATAGAACAGCGAACAGGTGCTGGCTTCCACGCGGGACAGGCTGTAATTCCACAGCGAGTGCGGAATCGCCGTGCAGCAGACCGCTACATACAGCAGTATCAAAATATATCTTGCGTGCAGAAAATCCACATTCGGTGTCGTGACCAGCTCGTATACCATCAGCGGGATGGTTGCAAGAGCGGCGATATAAATACCACAGGTCGTGATGGTCAGCGCGTCGTATTTCTGAGTAAATGAGCGTATGAACACACTCAGTGCGCCCCATGTCAGCACAGAACCGAGCGAAAGCGCAATGCCGAGAACATGCCCGCCGCCGGTGTCGCCGCCGACAATGCACACTGCACCTGCCACTGCGCTGGCGATGCAGACGACCTTTTTCAGAGTTATGCGCTCATGCAGCAGAACAACGGCGAAAAAGCAGATGGCAATCGGGTTCATGCAGTTGATGAGGGATGCCAGCGATGCGCCCGCCAGCTTTGTGCCGAACTGCTGAAGCCCAATGGACAGCACATAGCCGCCAAGACCAAATAAAATAATATATTTCCAGTCGCTGCCCTTGATTTTGCGCGGCTTTCCCTTTGGGTCGAGCTTGCGCAGGCGCTGCATGACGGTCATTACAAGCGCCGCCAGAATATAGCGCAGACACAGCAGCGTAAAGCTCGGTATGACATCCAGCAGCACCTTATTGGCTATATACAGGCTGCCCCAGAGCGCGGTTGTCAACGCCAGCAACAGATAGATTGATTTGTCGGTTTTCTGCGTTTCCACAGTCTCCACTTCCTTCTTGTGTGATACCGCCATTATAGCACTCCTTTGGTAGGTTGAACATGGGGGTATGTAAAAGTTTGGATAACTGCATAATAAAACGTACTTTTTCCACGCAAAAAATAGACACTCCGATTGTTCTATCGCGTATAATCTACGCAATCATGCGAAGACCCGCCCTCCATATAAGAAGATGGGGG
>CAVBHI010000122.1:0-11044 GCA_963595115.1 bacterium | reverse complement strand
GTACAAACCAATACCAACGCTGATCGCATGCTTCAGCGTCAGCGGAATCGCATTGAAAATCGCCTCGCGAACGTTGGTCAGCGACATGATGATAAAGAGAATGCCTTCAATAAATACCGCCATCAGCGCGGTTTCCCAGCTGTATCCCATCTTCAGGACAACCGTATAAGCGAAGAACGCATTCAGACCCATGCCCGGCGCAAGACCGAACGGCAGATTGGCAAAGAACGCCATCATCAGTGAGCCAACGCATGCGGCTACGGCAGTCGCAACAAAGATGCCAGCGGCATCCATGCCGGTCGCAGACAAAATAGACGGATTCACCGCCAGAATGTACGCCATCGCCATAAAGGTCGTCAGACCCGCCACCAGCTCCGTGCGCACATCGGTGTGGTGTTCCCTCAAGTGAAACAGTTTTTCCATATAAAGTTGATCCTTCCTTTTTACTTTTTACTTCTTACTTTCCTGCAAATCAGCGCAGTGCTTCCTGATAGTGCGCACGCTCGCCGCCGATAAACCTCCGGCGCGTGCGGGCTGCCGTCAGCATCGCTTCCCCGATCTGCTTCTGCTCAATGCGAACGGGTACTGCAACATCGCGCAGATGCATTCCGATCAGCGTGCTGCCAATATCCAGTCCGGCGTGTGCGCGGATGTGCTCCACCGCCACCGGTGACGTCATATCCTGCCAGCAGGTCGTGGCAAACGAGCCGCCCGCCTTTGGCTGCGGCAGTACATTTACCGGCTCATAGCCGTACTCCTCGGCTGCCTCCTGCTCCAGGATCAACGCACGGTTGAGATGTTCGCAGCATTGCGCCGCCAGATGGATTCCATGCGCTTTCAGCACGCGACTCACGCCGCGGTACACCGCACCGGCGATTTCCATGGAGGAGGATGAGCCAATGCGCTGTCCGCCAACCTCGCTGCTGGAGCATCCGACCACAAAGAGGTCGCCCACTCGCAGCTTTGCCTGCTCCAGCACCTGCTCAACGGCACACGCTGCCTGCTGCTCAATTGTTTCCAGATTCATATCATTACCTTCTTTCCGGTTCTAAAATCATTTGATTGTATTCCAACGTGCCGAAGCCGACACGGCGATACAGCTGTGCCGCCGGATTGCTCTGCGTCACCTCCAGCCGGAAGCGATCCGCCGTGGGATACGCCTGCCTGAGCCAGGAAAAGAACTGCGTTCCGTAGCCTCTTCCCCGCTGCTCTGTATCCAAATACAGCTCTTCAATCATCACGCATTCCCCCGCCTCGGTGGAGTACAAAAAGGTCAGATACGCATATCCGACCGGCTGTTCTCCCGCGCACAGGATATAGCCCGCCAGACGCGGGTTCTCCGAAACCGCAGCGGAAAAGCTTCGCTCCAGCACAGCGGTGTCCACCGGATGCTCTACCGCACCCGTCGTATAAAACTGCGTCACGCGCGGCAATACCCAGTCGTGGTCAACGCGGGTCATTTTCCGCACGCGCAGCTTGTATCGTTGGTTGCTTTCCATAGATTCCTGTTCTCCTTTATTGCAGCGCCAGAGCCGTTTGTATTCTCCGGCAGACTGCCAGATGCAGCACCATCGCATCATGCGCCGCCAGTCCATCGCGGGCGGCAATGGCCGACACGATTTCCCGTGTGCTGCGAATCAGCTCCTTCTGCATGGTTTTGGATGGCGTTCCCCGCATATGGGATGCCGAACCGCACAAAATCACCGCAAGATTCGGAATGACGATGTTGCCCGACGCGCGTGCAATCGCCGCGTGCAGGCGTGTGTTGCACTCCGTCAGGCTCTCCCCCGTCTCCACCGCGTGCTCCCATTCGTCGCACAGGTCGAGCAGCTCGGTAATCTGCTGCTCGGTCGCGTTGCTCGCCGCCAGCATTGCCAGCTGCGGCTCCAGCATAAAGCGCAGCTGCAACAGGTCGGCGCACACACGTGTCTGATCCGCCAGAAATTCCAGCCCCAGCGGATCCTCGCTCACGCCGTTGCGATACGAGACAAACGTACCCGAGCCACGTCGAATCTCCACCAGATTGCGGCTGACCAATGTCTTAATCGCCTCACGGATCGTGCTGCGTCCCACGCCCAGCTGCGCCGCCAGCTCAAATTCATTCGGCAGCTTATCTCCTGCTTTGAGTTGTTTCTCAATAATCGTGCGAACAATTTCATCCGCCACGCGCTCTGTCAGCAGCTTTCCGCCATCCAGCATGTGCCTGTCTCCCTTCGTCTGCTTTTCTTTCCCAGCGCAATACGCCTCGACTTTTCCGATACGCCTTTCCTATTATAGCAAGATTTTCAGCAGGATTCCATCCTTTTTCTCATCGAAATTGCGGTTTTACTCTTGCTTCAGCAGGCAGCCGGACAGCGGCGCGAGCTTGACCATGCCGCTGTGTACCGTGCCGTTGGTAACGCCTGAGCCGGACCAGCGCGTGTCGTCGGTGTTCACCAGCTCCCGCCAGCGTCCTGCCAGCGCCGGAATACGCACATGCGCCGGACGCAGACCGAAGTTCATAACGCACGCCACGGTTTCCCCGCCGGACGAACGGCGTGCCGTTGCAAACACCGTCTGCTCTGCGCCGGGTGTTTCCAGCCAGCGGAACGCACGCGAATCGTATTCCGTGTCGTACAGCGCCGGCTCTTGCAGCGCCAGCTGATTGAGCGTCCTGAAAAAGCGATGGAACGCATCATGCACCGGATACTCCAGCAGATTCCAGCCCAGCTCCTTTTTCTCATCCCACTCGCGGAACTCCGCCAGCTCATTGCCCATAAAGTTTAGTTTTTTGCCGGGATGCGCATACATATATAAGTAGAGCAGACGCGCCTGACAGAATTTCTGGTCGTAGCTGCCCCACATCTTGTCGATAATGGTCGCTTTGCCATGTACCACCTCGTCATGTGATAGCGGCAGAATAAACACATCATTATAAAAATACGCCATGGAGAACAGAAGCATATGCCGCGCCTGACGGCGATCCTCCGGATGCATCTTCATATACTCCAGCGTGTCGTTCATCCAGCCCAAATCCCACTTGTAGTCAAAGCCAAGTCCGCCATACTGCGGCGGCGCAGTCACCTTGAGGTAGTTGGACGAGTCCTCCGCCATCAGCATGACCGTCGGAAACTCTCCCTGCAAATAGAAATTCACCGTCTTGAGGAACCACAATCCCGCATCATTTTCGTTGGTAAAGCCGGAAGCGCGGTCGCCCGGCTGACCGTGGTTGTAAATCAGCTGCGATACCGCGTCATAACGCAGACCGTCAATGTGATACTGCCGCAGCCAGAAATCCAGCGACGAGCGCATAAAGGACAGCACATGCGGCTTGGTGTAGTCAAACAGCACCGTTCCCCACTCGGTATAACGCTGATGCTCATACGGGCTTTCGTACACAAACCCGCCGTCCAGCTGGTGCAGGCCAAAGAAATCCGTCACAAAGTGCAGCGGTACAACGTCCAAAATCACGCCAATGTTTGCCTGATGACAGCGGTCGATAAACCGCCGCAGCTGATCCGGCGTGCCGTAGCGGCTGGTTGCCGAGAAATACCCCGTCGCCTGATAGCCCCAAGAGCCGTCAAACGGGTGCTCGGTCAGCGGCATCAGCTCAATATGCGTATATCCCTGATCCTTGACATAGGGAAGCAGCGTATCTCCCAGCTCGTCATAGGTCATCATCCGACCAAATTCGCGTTCCTCCTGCGTGGCTGCCTGTGTTTTGCCCTCCTGCACCCGCCGCCACGAACCGGCATGCACCTCATAGATGTTCACCGGACGCGTAAAGTTCTTGGAACGCGATGCCATCCACACGCTGTCATTCCATTCATAGCGATTCATGTCCCAGACAATCGATGCCGTATTCGGGCGCAGCTCCGAATAAAACGCAAATGGGTCGGCGCGGTCATGCACACTGCCCTGCTGCGTCGTAATTTTGTATTTGTACAGCGCGCCGAGCGGCACTCCGGCGCAAAACAGCGACCACACGCCGTCCTCTCGCCGCTGCATACTCCAGCCTTGCCAGTCATTAAACGAGCCGATGACCTCTACCTTCGCCGCATTGGGCGCATATAAGGTAAATCGAATGCCTTCCTGCCCGTTTTCCAAGGATGGATGTGCACCAAACGCCGCATATGCCATTCCGCTTTGTCCCTTCAGAAACTGTTCCGTTTCCAGCTTTGTATCAAACATAGGAACGCTCCTTTCGCCAATCTGCCCTTAGTATATCATTTCTTCAATGGAACACGCAATTCCTATCCGAATTATTCTACACAATGGAGCAATATCGTACCCTTCGCCGCGGCATACGCACCGTACACGCCGTCGGCGCACACGCTAGGATTCTGCGCCGCATAGGAGCGTTTTCGCGAAAAAAATACACAAAATCTTCAAAAAACGCAGATGACACAGCCCGCTTCTCTATGGTATAATAACATTGTATTCCACTGTCGTATTGGGGACAAAAGGTACGGCAGAGAAGCATTCCAATCGCAACATAAGAAAAGAGGCAGCTCTATGAACAAATGGTACAAACGAATCAGCTGTCTGTTGCTGGCGTCCCTCCTTGTGTTTAGCGTCCTTGCGTCGGCGGATGAGCTATCAGCGGATGAACTGGAGTCTGCGGCACAGTCGGAGGAAACCCAAGATACGCAGACAGACGAGGAAATTGATACAGCGCAGGCAGAGTCCATAGCGCAGGAATCCGCCACCGAGTCCGATGGTGACAGCGCCGATTCGGGCGATTCTGATACCGATGACTCCGATACGGACGATTCCGACGATCCGGAACCGGAACCCGAACCGGAGCCGGAACCCGAACCGGAGGAGTTCGCTTTTACCTCCTCCACTAACTCCGTCAAGGTGAACAAGACAGTTACGTTGACGCTTCGATGCAACGTCGAGGATACGGTAACAGGCGTCACCAGCTCCAACCCGTCCGTTGCGGCGATTTCCTACTTTGATGATACGACCGTCAAAGTTGACGGCAAGAAAAAGGGATCAACGACCATTACTGCCACAACGGAGAATGGCATGACGGCAACGTGTACCGTCACCGTCACACAGGCAAAGCAGACGAACGGCACGGACAAAAAGGACAAAAATACCGATAGCAAAAAAACGAACACGAACGGCGGCAGCTCGGGCAGCAATACCGGCAGCTCGACCGGTAGCGGCGGCACAGCCGGTATCAGCAGCTCCTCGTCTCTCCTCAGCGGATTGACGACTACGACGACCGCAACATATACCATGCCGGATAACATTCCGAGCAGTGTTGCGCTGACGTTCTCCGGCTCGCTGGGCAAGTCTACCGATACCATCTTAGAGAATATGGAGACATATAATACCTATGGTACGTTCTTCGTTTCGAGCAAGGACATCTACCGCAAGGATGACCGCGTGCGCCGCATTGTCGGGCAGGGCAACGCCATCGGCATCACGCTGACCAAGCAGCAGGCATCCGACACGCAAAAGGCACTGCGCGCCATGAAGCGGGCAAATTCCCGCCTGTCCACCGTCTGCGGCATCCCAACCCGTCTGGTCACGGTTGAGGGCGGCAGTGAACAGCTGTCCGAGGAGGTATACACCGCGCTGACCGATGCCGGTTATCGCATCTGGGATTCCACCTATACCGTCACGACGAGCAGCGAGGCTCAGACAGACATGGAAAAGCTGGAGACTGCCATGGACACCAAAAAACGTGTTGTCATCCGCATGGATACCAGCGAGCACAGCGCAGAAATCGTGAAAGAGGTGCTGGGCTACATGAGCTTCGCCTCCATTCCAACCAAGGCTCTGGCGGACAGCGACCGTCCGGTCTGCAACGCAGCCAAACAATAATTTATGGTACGACAAAGCCTCCCGCATGTTACTTCATGCGGGAGGCTTCCTGTTATGGGTGAATAGCACACAATTATAATTTTTCAAACTTGCTTGCCGGCTGCTTGCATACCGGACAGCGGAATCCATCCGGCAGAGGTTCGCCGCGGTGGATATAACCGCACACCGTACAGCGATAGCCATAATGCTCGTCCATCGTGCGGTAGATCGGCGCATTGGGCGGAACATCCTTGCCCGCGTTGCGGAACAATTCCACCGTCAGCACACCGCCCGTTCGGAGAATCTCCGCCTCTGTCACCTGTGCGATGAACATAACATGCGAGTCCAGATCAACCTCCTGCAGGACGCGGAAGCTCAGGCGAACTGCCATGCCGTCCGTGATATAAGGGCATCCGGTCTGATCCGTTTTCGTATCGTATTCGGCAAATTTATCCGTGACACGACCGGATTTATAACCAAAGAGGTTAATAATTGCCTCCGGACAATCTGCCGCAGCAACGGTTGCCGTGAATGCGTCGGTCTGGGCGACCGCAGCCTGCGTGATGTTGTATTTGTTCAGCGTGACGGCAAACTTTGCCGGATTGGACGAGGTCAGCTGCTGCAACGAGTTGACGACACAGCCGCGATATGCGCCGTCCAAACAGCTTCCGATAATCGAAATCGAGTAGGAAATGCTGTTATAGGCTTTCTTGTCAATCATAAAATGCCCCTCCTATCACTATGGTATTCCAAATTTAGAATAATTCTATATTCAAAGTATACAGAATCAGGCAGGGAAAGTCTACGGTGAAACGTCTAAAATAAAATCGGAAAAATTAGTCATATTGACGAGGGAATGCGTTCTCCCCCAACAGCACAAAAGAGCAAGCCGAAGCTTGCTCTTTTGCCATTTGGTATCAGAATACAGATGAAAAGAAATATTCTTAATAACGTCCCGCACCAATATAGTGCTTTACATAATAGGATTCGCTCAGGCTGCTGGTGATAACACCGGTGCTCGAATTGGCTGCATGAACCATCTTGTTATTTCCGATATAGACACCGACATGAGCAACCGAGCTGCTGCTGGACGAGGAGAAGAACACCAGATCGCCCTTCTCAAGCGAGGACTTCTTCACCTTGCTTGCGGAAGAATACTGATCGCCCGACACGCGCGGAATCGACTTACCACAGCTCTTATAGATGTACTGGCTCAGACCGGAGCAGTCGAATGAGTTCGGACCGATTCCGCCCCACGAATACTTTTTGCCGACCTGCTTCTTGGCTAAGCTGACCACGCTTTCGCGGAAGTCGCTGTCGTCCAGCTTCACGCGTTTGCTGTGAACATAGCCGACCTTGCCGTTCATCTTGACCTTGTACCACTTGCCATACTTATTCAGCACCGTGCGCTTCGTGCCCTTCGGCATGACGGTGAGCTTTTCACTGTACTTACTGGTCTCTGCGCGAACTGCCACATCAGTTGTTGCCGTAAGCTTGAGGGCGGATGCCGAGCCGACGAAGCACAATACAGTGACCATCATAGCCAGCAACAGGCGATGCTTCTTTATTCGGTGGAAAACCATAATGAATATCTCCTCTCGTTTTACCTTACTGTAACTCGTTTGTTTCCAAAATGTAATCTTATGAAGTAAAAATAACAAACTGCGGTGAGTTTGCTGCGTGCGATAACAATCCGTTCTTAATACGGTCACAAATACTGTGCTGTTGTTACCAATTTGTAATTATTATAGCGGCACTTCCTCCGTCTGTCAAGGGGAGCGCCAGAAAAAATTAATACTTTTTCGGAAAGCGCGAATACAATCCGTATTTTTATACAAATAGTATTTAACAAGTATAAGAAAAAGCAGACGTTGGGGGACGTCTGCTCTTTCCCGTACAAAACATAAAAGGGGGTAAAAAAAGAGAGATAAAAGAGTAACTCTTTTATATAGCCTTTCAGCTACAATGTCAGTATACCGTAAAATTGTGTTGATTTTGTGAACAAATTATAAACATTTGCGTTTTCGGCAATTTTTTTTATTTTTTTCAGTCGATTCAGTGCAATCGACCGATTTTATCCGACAAAGCTTCCTTCGTGCTGCCGCCAATGACGCTGTAGCTGCCGGTTGATGTGGCGGTGAGCTGCTCCTCATTATCCTCCATCCACGCCTGTGCCGACAGATGGACGATTTTCTTGCCCAGGAAATCCACATGCGCCTTGACCACCATATATTTGCCGATGCGGTTCGGGCGCAGAAAATTGACGGTCATGGTTGAGGTCGGGCAAATTGCCTGCTTGTGATAATATGCCAGTGCGCCCATTGCCATATCCAGCATGGCGGAGGTCACGCCGCCGTGCAGCCAGCCCATCGGGTTGCTCATCTCCGGCTTGAGAAAATATCGTGTGATACAGGTCTTGCCGTCCTCGCTGCATGAGACAAATTCCGGCGCCATTCGGTTGTTGACCGAGCCGGGGCGAACATTGCTGCGCTCCTCAATAATGCGGCGCAGTCCCTCCTCATGCGATGCGGGCGTATGTCCGGTATTGGATGCAGAAAAAGATGTTGTCATGATAGATTCCCCTCCATACTAACGCTGTTTTTTCATTCACGCTGAGTGTATCACATGCCCACTTTGCTGTCAAACCCGCAAAGTTCTTAATTTATCAGGTTTTATTTGCAATTGTCAGGATACAATAGTACAATGGACAGGCAGAAGAAAATACTGTAGTGTTTTTATAGAAATTCTAAAGACCACTTGCAAAGTATACAAGAATGGTGTATATTAAAAAACATAGTAATCTACTATGAAAATGGAGGCTCGATTATGGAACGAGTGGTTTACTCGGATAATGCGGCGACCACGCCGATTTCCAAGAATGTATATAACGCAATGCTCCCGTATTTAACGACAAAATACGGCAATCCGTCCAGCCTGTACGCGCTGGGACGTGAGGAAAAACGAGCCGTTGATCAGGCTCGTATCTACGCGGCGGACATCATTGGCGCAGATCCTTCGGAGATTATCTTCACCGGCGGCGGCTCGGAGGCAGATAACCTTGCCATCAAGGGCTTGCTGTTTGCCCGCAATCATAAAAAAGAAAAAAACCACATTATTACGTCGAAGATCGAACATCATGCCGTACTGTATACCTGTCAGTTCATGGAGCGCATCGGCTTTGAGGTCACATATCTGGATGTAGACAGCCAGGGTCATGTCGATTTGAAGCAGCTGGAGGATTCCATCACGGAGCGCACCGCGCTGGTTTCCATCATGGCGGCGAATAATGAAATCGGTACGGTTCAGGATTTGAAAGCCATTGCGGATATTTGCCATAAAAAGGGCACGCTGTTCCATACCGATGCGGTACAGGCAGTGGCGCATATTGATATTAACGTCAAGGAAATGGGCATTGATATGCTGTCCATGGCGAGCCATAAGGTACGCGGATCGAAGGGTGTTGGCGCGCTGTATGTCCGCAAGGGCATTGTCATTGAGCCGCTGATTCACGGCGGCGGACAGGAAAACGGCAAGCGCAGCGGCACGGAAAACGTCGCGGGCATTGTCGGCATGGGAGAAGCGCTTCGTTATGCCAAGGAAAATATGGCGAAGTATAACCCCTATGTCACCTCTCTGCGCGACCGTCTGATTGAAGGCGTGTGCAAGATTCCGTACACCCAGCTGACCGGCGATCCGGTCAATCGTCTGCCGGGCACGGCAAGCTTTACCATTGAGTGTATTGAGGGCGAGAGTCTGGTTCTGCTGTTGGATATGAACGGCGTTGCCGCCTCCACTGGCTCGGCTTGCTCGACCGGTTCGCTTGATCCGTCGCATGTCCTGATGGCCATCGGTCTGCCGCACGAGGTCGCACACGGTTCGCTGCGCATCACACTGGGTGAACAGAATACAGTGGAAGATGTCGATTATATTATTGAAAAGCTGAACTACGTTGTCGATCGTCTGCGCGCGATGTCTCCGGTCTGGGAAGAAAAGATGAACGGACAGGAATCGCTCAAGCTGTTTGACAAGTAATACAAGAATAATCGAGGGCGTATCCGACGGGAAAACAAAAGCCGCTCGGACATCAACCTCTCTATGGAATCATATCATGAAGGAGTAACAATCATGGATTACAGTGCAAAGGTATTGGATCATTTCGCCAATCCGCGCAATGTGGGCGATATTGAGGATGCCAACGGCGTCGGCGAGGTCGGCAACGCAAAGTGCGGCGATATTATGAAGATGTATTTGAAGGTCGATGACAACGAGGTTATCACGGATGTCAAGTTTAAGACCTTCGGCTGTGGCGCAGCGGTAGCAACCAGCTCCATGGCGACTGAGATGATCAAGGGCAAGACCATCAAGGAGGCGCTGGAGCTGACCAATAAGGCCGTTGCGGAAGCGCTGGACGGACTGCCGCCGGTTAAGATGCATTGCTCGGTTCTGGCAGAAGAGGCGGTACAGGATGCGATTGCCGATTATTATCGCCGTCAGGGCAAAGATCCGGCAGAGTATATGGGCGACAAAGCGCCGAAGCCGCACGCAGAATAAAAGCGTTTTTCAAATCGCGTAAAAACCGAATGGAGACGATTGTTTGCCGCATTCCTTCCGGAATGCGGCCTTTCGGCGTCGGTCGCGGTCGCGGCGACTGTCGCTGCGACGCACTTCACTACATCGCCACGCCGAAGCGTCGGCATGGCTCAGCCGCTCCGTGGTCTTGCTCCTTCGCGCCACAACCGCTTCGCTGGGTTGCGTCGCGAGATACGATAAGATTTACCTTGAGAATACCCAGTGAAAAAGTCTGCACCAAAAATCGCCCCTGTGCAAGGGGAGATGTCACGGCTCGGCCGTGACAGAGGGGTTGTGGGCTGAAAGTAAGCATAAATCTTGACGTAGGCGTACAATCCCTCAGTCATTTATTTGAAATAAATGACAGCTCCCTTTACACAAGGGAGCTAAAGTCGGTGGGATTCACTTGGAGGATAGACGGGTAAAATTTTAGGTTTTACCCACTATGCGCAATGTAAATACCCTCTGCAAATCTTAGAGTGAGCGCAGCGAACGGCCAGATTTGCTAGGGGCGGTACGCTAGGCCATCGCGCACACTTTCCCTTATGTAGTGGTTGCAAGATAATAGACCAGCTTTCCCTACAGGCAGCTCGGAAAGGTGCAGGGAACGCGGCCGTTCCCTGCTGATTTTCTTCTGGTTCGTCTTCTTTTTTCACAAAAAGAAGATGAACTTAGACTT
>CAVBHI010000121.1:0-11024 GCA_963595115.1 bacterium | reverse complement strand
TCAGCAGGCAGCTCAGAGAAAGGCTCCGACAACACAGGTTGTTCGTCAGCAGCCGATGGGCAGAAACCAGAAGCAGGATCGTCGTGATTCTCGCCGTCAGGAGCAGAAGCGCGACCATAAGCCGGAAACTAAGCCGGAGAACAAGAAGCAGGAGCAGCCGAGCGCAGCGCCGCAGGAGAAGAAGTTCAACGACAAGAAGAAGAACCGCCGTCCGGCAAAGCCGCATGAGCAGCGTCAGATTCTTCGTCCGCAGGGCTCCGGCGAGGCAGCTACTTCTACGGTAACCACGGAAGAAACCAAGCAGCAGCCGAAGGGCAAGCAGATCCATCGCGTAGATACCCGCGGTGCAGGCAATGTCAATCTGGATCGTTACGATGACCGCATTGATGCACTGGTTCCGCAGAAGGCTGACCGCATGAAGTCCGGCAAGCAGAAGATCACCCGCAAGGCTGATGCACGCAGACCGTTCTCCAATAAGCGCCGTCAGGAGGAGCAGGAGAAGATGAAGCGTCTCCAGCGTCAGCAGGAGCTGAAGAAGATTCAGCTCAAGGTCATGATTCCGGATGAGATCAATGTTGGCGAGCTGGCTTCCCGTTTGAAGCGCACCGCAGCAGATGTCATCAAGGAACTGCTCAAGCTGGGCGTTATGGCAAATATTTCTCAGACCATCGACTTTGATACTGCTGCCATTGTCGCAGAGGAAATGGGGGCAAAGGTCGAGAAGGAAGTACATGTTACCATCGAAGAGAAGCTGTTTGACGAGAGCGAGGACAAGGAAGAAAATCTGGAGCCGAGAAGCCCGGTTATCGTTGTCATGGGTCACGTTGACCACGGCAAGACCTCCCTGCTGGACTGCATCCGTAAGACGGACGTTGCCGCAGGCGAGGCGGGCGGCATCACGCAGCACATCGGTGCATACCGCGTCAAGGTCAACGGTCAGCCGATCACGTTCCTGGATACGCCGGGTCATGCGGCGTTTACGTCCATGCGTGCCCGCGGCGCACAGGTAACGGACATTGCCATTCTGGTTGTCGCGGCGGACGACGGCATCATGCCGCAGACCATCGAGGCGATTAACCACGCAAAGGCAGCGAACATCCCGATTATCGTTGCCGTCAACAAGATTGATAAGGAAAATGCCGATCCGGATCGCGTGCTCCAGCAGCTGACCGAGTACGAGTTAGTGCCGGAGGCGTGGGGCGGCGACACGATTGTGTGCAAGATCTCCGCGAAGAAGGGCGAGGGCATCAGCAACCTGCTGGAAATGGTTCTGCTGACGGCAGAGATGCAGGAACTGCGCGCCAACCCGAATCGTCAGGCGAAGGGTACGGTCATTGAGGCGAAGCTGGATCGCGGTCGCGGTCCGGTTGCAACGGTGCTGGTTCAGAACGGCACGCTGCATGCCGGTGATGTCGTAATTGCGGGCAAGGCGGTCGGTCACGTTCGCGTGATGACCGACGAGCGCGGCAACCGCCTGCAAAACGCCGGTCCGTCTGTTCCGGTGGAAATCATCGGTCTGGCGGAGGTTCCGGAGGCCGGTGATGTATTCTATGCAGTTGACAACGAACGCATGGCGCGTGAGCTGGTTGAGCAGCGCAAGGAGCAGGAGAAGGAAGCCCGCAACAACGCGATGAAGAAGGTCACGCTGGAAAACCTGTTTGATACGATTCAGCAGGAGAGCATCAAGGATCTCAACATCATCGTCAAGGCGGATGTACAAGGCTCGGTCGAGGCGGTACGCGCTTCGCTGGAGAAGCTGTCCAATGAGGAGGTTCGCGTTCGCGTCATCCATGGCGGCGTCGGTGCGGTCAATGAGTCGGACGTTATGCTGGCGGCGGCATCCAATGCGATTATCGTTGGATTTAATGTCCGTCCGGAGCGCGCGGCAGCGGATTCCGCCCATCAGCAGGATGTCGAAATCCGTCTGTACCGCGTCATCTACGATTGCATTGAGGAAATTGAGCAGGCGATGAAGGGTATGCTGGCACCGAAGTTCCGCGAGGTCGTTCTGGGTCACGCGGAGATTCGTCAGACCTTCAAGGTATCCGGTGTCGGCACGATTGGCGGCGCGTATGTACAGGATGGCAAGATCGTCCGTGCCTGCGAGGTGCGCATTGTCCGCGATGGCATTGTTATCCACGAGGGTCACCTGAACTCGCTCAAGCGGTTTAAGGATGACGTGAAGGAAGTTGCGACACACTTTGAGTGCGGTCTGGGCTTTGAAAACTACAACGATATTAAGGAAGGCGACATTGTCGAATCCTTCATTATGGAAGAAGTAAAACCGTAACAAACAGCAGTCAGGTGCGGCGTGCGCCGTACCTGACTGGCTGACGGGAAGGAGAACCATATGTCTCAGAGAATCGAACGGATCAGTGATGAGTTTCAGAAGGCGCTGTCGGAATCCATCCGCACGCTGAAAGACCCGCGCGTCCGTGACGGAATGATCTCGGTCACTCGCTGCGATGTCACCGGTGACCTGCGGTATGCCAAGGCATATATCAGTGTATACGGCGGAGACAGCAAGGAGGTCATGCGTGGTCTGAAGTCGGCATCCGGCTTTTTGCGCCGCGATGTGGCGAAAAAGCTCCGCCTGCGCTACGCATCGGAGATTGTATTCGTCTTGGACGATTCGATCACGCGGGGCGCACATATCAACCAGATGCTGAATGATCTGGAACGGGAGGGAAAGCTGTGATTGGCAGTGTTGCACGCACCGCAGAGCTGCTGCGAGCGGTCGATCAGGCAGTGATTCTCACCCACCGCCGTCCGGACGGCGATACCGCTGGCAGCGCCGGCGCGCTGTGCCTGGCGCTGCGTGCGTTGGGCAAGCAGGCGTATGTGGCGGAAAATCCGGAGATTACGCGGCGGTATGCCGATTTGATCGAACCGTTTTATCCGGCAAAGGATTGGGTGCCGCAGTATGTGATCGCGGTGGATTGCGCGGCGTCGGATATGGTGTTTTCCGAGGCAGGCGCGCTGGCGGAGCGAGTGGATATGGTGATTGACCATCATGCGTCCAATATGGGCTTTGGACGGCAGAATGATCTGGTGATCGGCTGGCGTGCCTCGTGTGCGGAGATTATCCATGACCTGATTGCGGCGATGGGCTTGGAGCTGACGGTGGATATGGCGCGCGGCATTTATGTCGGAGCATCCACGGACACCGGCTGCTTTAAGTTCTCCAATACCACGGCGGAGACACACCTGGTGGCGGCACATTGCCTGCAAACCGGTTTGGACGGCGGCGAGATCAATCGCGCGCTGTTTGAAACCAAGTCGCGCGCCCGCTATGCCATTGAGCGCATGATGTTTTCCGACATGCAGTTTTACATGGACGGAAAGGTCGCCGTGGCGGTCATCACGCGGGAGGCGAAGGAGTCTACCGGAGCGGATTGGGACGATTTGGACGCGATTGCGGGCATCCCGCGCCAGATTGAGGGCGTGGAGGCCGGCTTTACGCTGACGGAACTGGAGAACGGGGCGACGAAGATTTCCGCTCGCACAACGAAGGAAGTGGACGCGGCGGCGATTTGCAGTCAGCTGGGCGGCGGCGGACATGTCCGCGCAGCCGGAGCGACGGTCGCGTGTGATTCGCAGGAAGCAATCCGCCGAGTTTTGGCAGCGACAGAGAGGGTATACCGTGGCGAAACGGCGTGAATCCATCTATAATGGGATTATAATTGTCAATAAACCGGCGGATTTTACGTCGTTTGACGTGGTTGCCAAGCTGCGCGGTATCCTGCATGAGCGGCGTATTGGGCACGGCGGAACGCTTGACCCGATGGCGACCGGCGTGCTGCCGGTGTTTGTCGGCGGCGCGACCAAGGCGGCGGATTTTGCCGCAGCACAAAGCAAGGGCTACACGGCAGGGTTCGCGCTGGGCTACGGTACGGATACGCAGGACAGCACGGGCAGCGTGGTGAAGCGTTCCGGACGGACGGCGGATAAATCGTCGGTACAGGCGGCGGTGGACGCCATGCGTGGGGAGCAAATGCAGCTGCCGCCGATGTACTCTGCCATTCAAATTGACGGAAAACGGCTGTATGACCTCGCCCGAAAGGGTGTGGAGGTTGCGCGTGAGCGGCGGCGCATTGTCGTGCACGAAGCGGAGCTGCTGGATTTTGATGAGGAGAGCCAGCAGGGACATTTGCGCGTTGTGTGCTCCAAGGGCACGTATGTGCGCACGCTGTGCCATGACCTTGGCGAGAGTCTGGGCACGCTGGCGACCATGACCAGCTTGGTACGTACCTCGTCCGGCGCGTATGCGCTGGAGCAGGCGCACACGCTGGAGGAGATCGAACGCGCCGCCCAAATCGGACAGATTGATTCCCTGCTGCTGCCGACGGACAGCCTGTTTTTGGCGTATCCGGCGGTTGTGATTGACGACGAGGGCGCGGCGCGTGCCGCGCACGGCGCGTTTATCGCATTGGAGCATACGAAGGGACTGCCGAAGAAAAAGGGACAGGTATGCCGTGTGTATCACGGCGACACCTTTCTGATGCTGGGTCGGGTGGACGAGCTGAATCGCGGCGGATTGGCGCTGTTTCAGGAAAAGCGCTTCCGCTGAGCGGAATCCTATGCGGCTTGCCGCTCACACAACAAACGGCGATAGTATTTTGCCGGAAGGGAAGTACGAACATGATCGAGCAACAGACAAAGCGCGCGATTGCGCTGGGCTTTTTTGACGGTGTTCACTGCGGACACCGTGCACTGATGGATATGGCGGTGAAGCGTGCTAGGGAAAACAACGCGATTGCGTCGGTTTTTACGTTTGATATTCATCCGGATACGGTGATTACCGGCAATCCGGTTCCGCTGATTACGTCGAATGCGGATCGCGGTGCGGAGATCCGGCAGGAGGGCGGCGTGGACGAGGTCATCTTTGCCCATTTTGACGACCGACTGCGCAATATGGACTGGCGGGACTTCATCCATGAGGTGCTGATTCGGCAGTTCCACGCGTGCTGGGTCATCACCGGAGAAAACAATAGCTTCGGCTACCGCGGTATGGGACGTCCGAAGGGATTGCGGGAGGAATGTGCCAAGGTTGGCGTTGGCTGCGATATTATTCCGAGCGTAAAAATTGACAACATTGTGGTCAGCTCGACCTATATCCGCCAGCAGATCGCGATGGGGAATATGGAGCGTGCGAAACAGTTTTTGGGACATCCGTATACCATTGCGGGCGCAGTACAGCACGGCAGGCGCATCGGACGCACGATTGGTGTGCCGACGGTCAACCTGAAGCTGCCGGAGGAAATGCAGGCGCCGCCCTACGGCGTGTATGCATCCAAGGTCATCGTGGACGGCGAAGAACATATCGCGGCGACGAATATCGGGATGCGTCCGACGTTCTGTGACGGCAATGTGCCGACAGTGGAGCCGCACATTCTGGATTTCAACGGCGACCTGTACGGTAAGTTTATCCGTGTCGCGCTGTATCACTACATTCGACCGGAAAAGAAGTTTTCGGATTCGGACAAGCTCCGCGAGGCAATTGGAAAGGATATTGCCGAGGTTCGAGAATTTTTTGCGGACTGATTGATAGAATGATAAACTGCATGATCATATAAGTGTAAAAAGAACGAGGTTTGAAGCTGAAATGGGTTTCAAACCTCGTTTTTGGTGTTGGGGTGTAAGAAATCTTACAATGAATCGGACGCTTCGCCTTACGAATATGCGGCATGACATGACATGGAAGAAAACCATCAATGGAAAGGCGTGCTCGGAAAAGAAGTTCAACAAGTATTGGAAGAAGTATTATACCAACACGACAAAAATCACCTATCATGCCATTTGGCCGTGCTAAGGTGTCATTGACAAAATAGCAGAGCAATCGCAAAACATACCCGCATGGGTCGGAAGCAAGCGCACGCCGACCTGTGCGGGTCGTTGCTTTTTAAGCGTTTTCGTTACATCTTGTGAAAAAAGAAGGAAAAAACGGGCGAAAAAAAGCGTTTTGTTATAAAAAAGTTGAGAAAACGCCAAATAGTTCTTGAAATAGCGGGAAAGATATCATATTATTAAAGTAATTCCTGCAGATGTGTCTGCGGGGGAAAAGAGGGACGTATGCTCAACATTGTTTTGGTACAACCGGAGATTCCGCAGAATACCGGCAACATTGCGCGCACCTGTGCCTGCACGGGAGCGGTGCTGCATCTGGTCGGTCCGCTGGGCTTTGAAATTTCCGACAAGCGGCTCAAACGTGCCGGACTGGACTACTGGCATCTGCTGGATATTCGCCAGTACAGCAGCTTGGACGAGTTTTGGGAGAAGAACCCGACAGGAGACTTCTATTACTGCACGACCAAAGCGCCGCGCCGCTACACGGACATGGCGTTTCCGGCGGATGCCTATCTGATGTTTGGGCGTGAGACCAGGGGGCTGCCGGAGTCGATGCTACGGGAGCACCCGGAGCGCTGTATCCGCATTCCGATGCGGGAAAACGCGCGCAGTCTGAATCTGTCCAATTCGGTCGCAGTGGTGGTATATGAGGCGCTGCGGCAGCACGAGTTTGAGCACTTGCAGATTGCAGGAGCATTTCCGGAGGGATAAACCACGCATGGAAAAGATTTGTATTTTTACGGATTCCGCGGCAGATCTGACACGGGAACAGGTTGCGCGCTGGAATATTGAGATTGTGCCGCTGCGCGTCACAATTGAGGAAAAAACCTACGAGGAGTATTTTGAAATCACGCCGGAGGAATACTGGAAGATTCTCATGGAGGACAAGGACTTCCCAAAGACCTCGCAGGTCAGCATGGAGAGTTACCTGAATCTCTACCGTCGGGCGAAGGCAAACGGCTGCACGCACTGCATTGGTATCTTAATTAACAGCAGCGGATCGGGAACGTATCAGGCGGCGTGCATCACGCGGGATATGTTCTATGATGAGTTCGGCACGGACATGGAGATTGAGCTGATTGACTCGCGCTGCTATTCCTTTACATACGGCCGCGCGGCGGTTGCCGGTGCGCAGATGCGGGAGGAGGGGAAGAGCTTTGCGGAGATTCGCGCAGAGATGAACAGCCTTGCCAAGAGCATGAAGGCGTATGTTGGGATCTATAACCTGCGCTATTTGAAAAAAAGCGGACGCATCTCCGGCGGCGCGGCGTTTGTCGGCGAGGCGCTGGGACTTCGCCCGTTGGCAGTGGTGTTTGACGGCTCGGTAGATGTCACGGCAAAGGTGCGCGGCGATAAGGCGGTTGTCCCCAAGCTGGTGGAGTTGGCGGTGCGGGATGCGGTAGACCGTTCGCATCAGACGGCGCACATTGCGTATGCGGCAGTGCCGGAGGCGCAGATTGACCTGCTGGAGAAGAAATTGCTGGAGGCGGGCTTTGCCACAGTGGAGCGCGGACCGCTCGGCGTTATGGTCACGTCAAATACCGGTCCGCAGGCGCTGGGCGTCATTTTTCGCGGCGCTCCGCGGGAATCCTGATAGGATATTGCGGAAATAATTGCGGAATAGGGCAATTATTTTAGAAAATCATCTTGAAAATGACACGCTAAGACGGTATAATTTTTCAATGGAAACAGAATGATTTGATTTGTTCGCGGGAAATATCAAACATCCAAACCAATTAAGGAGAGTTTTACATGGACTACAATAAGAAGAGTGTTGTTGATGTTGAGGTAACGAGCCGCAAGGTTTTGCTGCGCTGTGACTTTAATGTTCCGATGGCGAAGGACGGCAGCGGAACAATTACGGACGACAAGCGCATTCGCGCTGCTCTGCCGACCATCCAGTATCTGCTGGAGCATAAGGCGGCAGTGATTGCCTGCTCCCATATGGGCAAGCCGAAGGGCGAGTGGAAGCCGGAGCTGTCGATGGCACCGGTTGCAGCACGCCTGGGTGAGCTGCTGGGTCAGGAGGTCATTCTGGCAAAGGACATTATCGGAGAGGACGCACAGGCAAAGGCAGCCGCGCTCCAGCCGGGACAGATCCTGCTGCTGGAAAATCTCCGTTTTGATAACGGTGAGACCAAGAACGATCCGGACTTTGCCAAGGCGCTGGCAGATCTGGCAGGCGAAGGCGGACTTTATGTCTCCGATGCGTTCGGTACGGTACACCGCGCACACGCGTCTACCGCCGGTGTGGCAGCTTATCTGCCGGCCGTATCCGGTTTCCTGATTCAGAAGGAGCTGGAGGTCATCGGCGGCGCACTGGCAGCGCCGAAGCGTCCGCTGGTTGCGATTCTGGGCGGCTCTAAGGTTTCGTCCAAGATCGGCGTTATCAATAATCTGCTGGAAATCGCCGACACGATTATTATTGGCGGCGGTATGGCATATACGTTCTCCGCAGCACAGGGCGGCAAGGTTGGCAACTCCCTGCTGGAGGAGGACTGGAAGCAGTATTCGCTGGACATGGTGAAGAAGGCAGAAGAGAAGGGCGTAAAGCTCCTGCTGCCGGTTGACACCGTGATTGCAGACAAGTTTGCCGCAGACGCGAATTCTGACGTTGTGGCTTCCGGCGAGATTCCGGACGGCTGGGAAGGTCTGGACATCGGTCCGAAGACGGTGGAGCTGTACTGCAATGCCGTAGCGGATGCCGGTACGGTTATCTGGAACGGCCCGATGGGCGTATTCGAGTTTGAGAAGTTTGCAACCGGCACGAAGGCGGTCGCAGAAGCACTGAGCAAGACGGACGCCATCACGATCATCGGCGGCGGCGATTCCGCAGCGGCGGTACAGCAGCTGGGCTATGCCGACAAGATGACCCATATTTCTACCGGCGGCGGTGCTTCGCTGGAGTTTATGGAAGGCAAGGTACTGCCGGGCATCGCGTGCCTCGAAGACAAGTAAACGATCAGATCGCCCTGCGGGGCGCTGACATATAGAAATTTCATCTAGGATAGATTCCGAGGAAGGGGAAACCAACTATGAATCGTAGATATCGCAAGACTATTATTGCAGGCAACTGGAAGATGAACATGACTCCGAGCCAGACGAAGGCAATGATTGAAGAGCTCAAGCCGCTGGTAAAGGAAGTAAAGTGGTGTGAGATGGTACTGTGTGTGCCGTTTGTTGATATTGCAGCAGCTGTCAAGGCAGCAAAGGGCTCCAAGATTGCCATTGGCGCAGAGAACATCCATTTTGAGCCGAAGGGCGCATACACCGGCGAGGTTTCGGCGGATATGCTGAAGGAGTGCGGTGTTAAGTACGTTATCATCGGTCATTCGGAGCGCCGTCAGTACTTCAATGAGACTGACGAGACCGTAAACAAGAAGGTCAAGGTTGCACTGGAAAGCGGCTTCCGTCCGATCGTCTGTGTTGGCGAGTCGCTGGCAGAGCGTGAGCAGGATGTCTGGGCTGAGGTTGTCTGCAAGCAGGTAAAGATTGCATTGCAGGACGTTGCCGTTGAGGATGTCAAGAAGGTTGTCATCGCGTATGAGCCGATTTGGGCAATTGGCACGGGCAAGACCGCAACCGCTGATCAGGCAAACGAGGTTTGCTCCACGATTCGTGAGTGTCTGCGCAAGCTGTACGGTGCGCGCGCTGCTCGTGCGATCACCATTCAGTACGGTGGCTCGATGAACGCAAAGAACGCAGAGGAACTGCTGTCCAAGCCGGACGTTGACGGCGGACTGATCGGCGGCGCTTCCCTGAAGCCGGAGGACTTCACGGCAATCATCAACGCAGCAAATATGTAATTTCTACAGAAGCATTCAGGGGCGGGCTGACAGCAATGGCAGTCCGCCCAGCTTGTTTTAAGGCAATACCGAATAAGGAAAGCGGCGCGTCAATCGCGCTTTTTCCCGCACGGCGGTACTGCCTGAGGGAAAGAGGGTTAAAATTTATGAAAAAACCATTGATTCTGATTATTATGGACGGCTTTGGTATGCGAAACAGCGAGGTAGGAAACGCGATTCTCGCAGCAAAGCGTCCGAACCTTGACCGCATTTTTGCCGAAAACCCCACGACACAGCTGGGCGCTTCCGGTCTGGATGTCGGACTGCCGGACGGACAGATGGGCAACAGTGAGGTTGGACACACCAACATTGGCGCCGGACGCATTGTCTATCAGGAGCTGACCCGCATCTCCAAGGCGATTCAGGACGGCGACTTCTTTGAGAATCAAGCGTTCCGGAACGCCATTGCCAATTGCAAGGAGCATGGCAGCAAGCTGCATATCATGGGTCTGATGAGCCCCGGCGGCGTGCACTCGCATATGGAACATATTTTTGGTTTGCTTGATCTGGCAAAGAAGAACGGGTTGACCAAGGTTTACGTGCATTGCTTTATGGACGGTCGAGATGTTCCTCCGACCTCCGGCGCGGATTACATCGAGCAGCTTCAGGCGAAGCTGGACGAAACCGGTGTCGGCAGCATTGCGACGATTGAAGGACGATACTATGCAATGGATCGCGACAACCGTTTTGAACGCGTGGAAAAGGCGTATGCCGCGATGGTATACGGCGAGGGCGAGCATAATCCGGATGCGGCAGCCGCAATGCAGGCATCGTATGATGCCGGTGTGACGGATGAGTTTGTCGTTCCGGTTGTCGTCACGGAGGGTGCTACGATTGATGCCAACGACTCGGTTATTTTTGCGAATTTCCGTCCGGATCGCGCGCGTGAAATCACCCGTACTCTGGTTGATCCGGAATTCTCCGGCTTTGAGCGCAAGAAAGGCTTTTTCCCGCTCAACTATGTCTGCATGACACAGTATGATGCAACGATGCCGAATGTCAACGTGGCATTCAAGCCGCAGTCGCTGGACAATACCTTTGGCGAATACATCGCCAAGAAGGGACTGACCCAGCTGCGCATTGCGGAGACCGAAAAGTATGCACATGTCACGTTCTTCTTCAACGGTGGTGTCGAAGCGCCGTATGAAAACGAATCGCGCGACTTGATTCCGTCTCCGAAGGTAGCGACCTATGACCTTCAGCCGGAGATGAGTGCACACCTCGTTTGCGACAAGGTGGTTGAGGAGATTAAGAGCGGTAAATTTGATGTCATCATTTTGAACTACGCCAACTGCGACATGGTTGGACACACCGGTGTGTTTGATGCTGCGG
>CAVBHI010000120.1:0-2416 GCA_963595115.1 bacterium | reverse complement strand
ACCATATGGAGCGCACACGTGCCGACCACATGGGAATGCTGGCGACAACGATCAACTCTCTGGCTCTGGCGGATGCGCTGGAACAGCGCGGCGTGGATGTCCGTGTACAGACTGCCATTGAAATGCGCCAGATTGCTGAACCCTACATTCGCAACAAGGCAACTCGTCATTTGGAAAAGGGGCGTGTCGTTATCTTTGGCTGCGGCACGGGCAACCCGTATTTTTCCACGGATACGGCTGCGGCACTCCGCGCGGCAGAAATCAATGCAGATATTATCCTGCTGGCGAAAAACATTGACGGCGTATATGATTCCGATCCCGCAATCAATCCGGACGCAAAGAAGTACGATGATTTGACGTATATGGATGTCATCAAGCAGCGTCTGGGTGTTATGGACAGCACGGCAACGACGCTGTCGATGGACAACAGCATTCCGGTTCTTGTATTTGCACTCAAGGATCCGGATAATATTTACCGTGCTGTTCTGGGCGAAAAGGTCGGAACACTGGTTCGCACGTAAGTTTCGATTTTGTTCCTGAAAAGGGAGGAGTATAGAATATGGATATTTCAAAATATGAAGTGAAGATGCAGAAGACCTTGGAAGTTTTACAGGAAACGCTGGGAAGCATCCGTGCAGGACGTGCCAATGCATCCGTACTGCATAAGATTACAGTGGATTACTACGGCACGCAGACCCCGCTGAATCAGGTTGCGGCAATTGCCTCTCCGGATCCGCGCACGCTGACCATTCAACCATGGGACGGTTCGCTTCTCAAGGAGATTAATAAGGCAATTCAGACGTCGGATCTGGGCATCAACCCACAGAATGACGGTAAGTTGATTCGTTTGACCTTCCCGCCGCTGACGGAGGAGCGCAGAAAGGATCTGATCAAGCAGGTTTCCAAGGAAGGCGAAGGCGGCAAGGTTGCCGTTCGCAACATTCGCCGCGATGCGATGGATAAGCTGAAGGCAGCGAAGAAAAAGTCGGAGGTCAGCGAGGACGAGATTGCGGATGCAGAGGACAATATGCAGAAGATGACCGATAAGTACATCAAGAAGATTGATGAAATGGTCGCAAAGAAGTCCACAGAGCTGAAGGACGTGTAATCTGAATTAGGAACGAGGTATGGGCGGCTGCGATGGTCGCCCATACTTGTATTACAATTTGTTTGATAAGCGGCATTCTGCCGCAGGAAAGGCTGGTTTATAACGTGGCATTGTTTGGACTGCGCAAGGAGGAGACAAAAGCGCCGGAAGTTATCCCGCAGCATATTGCGGTGATTATGGACGGAAACGGACGATGGGCAAAGCGACGTGGACTGCCGCGCAAGGTGGGACACGCCAATGGTGCGGAGACGTTCCGTCGCATTGCGACATACTGCAAGGACATCGGAGTAAAATATTTTACCGTTTATGCCTTCTCGACAGAGAATTGGAAGCGTCCGCAGGATGAAGTTGATGCGCTGATGAATCTGTTTCGTAAATATCTGCGCGAGGCTGTGGAGACAATGCGAAAGAATCAGGTTGCCGTTCATGTGATCGGCGATCTGTCTGTTCTGCCGGAGGATATCCGTGCGCTGATTGACGAATGCGAGAGCATTGCACAGAAGATGGATGCTCCGGCACACGCAACGTTGTGTATCAACTACGGCGGACGCGACGAGATCAAACATGCCGTGTGCGCTATTGCAGAAAAGGTACAGCGTGGCGAGCTGTCTCCGGAGAACATTACGGAAGACACAATCACACAGCATTTGTACACAGCGCACATGCCGGATCCGGATTTGATTATCCGTCCGAGCGGAGAAATTCGGATCTCTAACTTCCTGCTTTGGCAGTCGGCGTATTCCGAATACTATTTCAACGATGTTCTTTGGCCGGATTTCACGACAAAGGATCTGGATGAGGCAATTGCCTCGTTTAACCAGCGGCAGAGACGATTTGGAGGAGTATAAACAAATGAAAGCACGAGTATTATTTGGCGTTGCCGGAGCAGCATTTGTCCTGTTGGCTCTGTATGTATTTCCGCCGATTGTTGCGATTGCCGCCATGATTGCGCTGTCGGTCATTGCAGCACAGGAGTTTACCGCCGCAGTGTGCGGTGCGGACAGCCGACCGCTTCAACTGCTGGCGATGGGCATTGCGCTGGTGATGGCAATTGCGTCTGCGTCAGCAGATTGGGGCTTCTGGATGCGGCTGGTGATTTTTCTGTCCATCGTTGTGATGCTCTGTGTTCTGCTTAAAACACATGATCGCTATGGTTTTGCACAGATTTCCGGTGTCCTTTTTGCCGGCGTGGTCATTCCATACCTGCTGATGTCGCTGATTCGCATTTTCGGTTTGGATGACGGTAAAATCTATATTCTGCTTCCGCTGCTGGCGGCATGGGGATCGGATACCTGCGCGCTGTTCTCC
>CAVBHI010000119.1:0-4053 GCA_963595115.1 bacterium | reverse complement strand
ATAATTCGTCAGGTTGGAAATCAGCTGCCCGGCTTCGGAAATCAGGCGATCCAGCTCCTTGGCTTTCAGCTTCGTGACCGAATTGATGCTGTTGATGTCCGCGCTGGTCAGATCCGGCAAGCCCATCAGCTCATCGACATACAGGCGGTAGCCCTTGGGGGACGGAATGCGTCCGGAGGACGTATGGGTTTTTTCCAACAGTCCGATTTCCTCTAGCTCACTCATCTCATTGCGAATGGTGGCGGAGGAGAAGCCCAATTCCGGACGCGCAGCAACCGACTTCGAGCCGACCGGCTCTGCGGTGCGGATATACTCGCTGATGATCGCTTTTAAGATCAGCTTTTTACGTGCGGAAAGCTCCACGATCATCACCTCCCTATTTCGTCGGCTTGCGAATTAGCACTTTACATTTTCGAGTGTTAGCACTCACACTCCCTGAGTGCTAAATACAAGATACCACTCACTTTCTTTATTGTCAAGAGAAAGTCACATAAAATTCCATGAATTATTTGTGAATGTTTTGCAACGTCATTATGACCGAACGACGCCATATTATATGGTACAAAACCATACTGTTTTCTCACATTTCCTGTAGCCGCGTCTCCTCTGCCCGCACAATCGTCGCACCGCCGACGACGGTATCTCCCTGATACAGCACGACCGCCTGACCGGGCGAAATGGCGCGCTGCGGTTGGTCAAAGTCAACCCGTATGGTGTCGTCGTCCAGCTGCGTGACCACGGCATCCTGCTCCGGCTGGTGATACCGGATGCGGGCGGTCACACGGGTCGGCGCGTCCAGCCTGTCGCAGGAAATCAAATTCAATCCGTTTGCCGTCAGCGACGGCGCAAACAGACCGGAGACAGGCGTCAGTGTAACCGTGTTATCCGGCACACTGGTCTTTTGCACATACAGCCGCTCAGAGGAGGATACACCCAATCCGCGCCGCTGTCCGACGGTATAATGAATGATGCCTTTGTGCGTGCCGAGTACCGCGCCGTTGGCATCCAAAAAATCTCCGGGCGGATACTCCTTACCGGTGAAGCGCCGCAGGAAGGCGGCGTAATCGCCGTCCGGCACGAAGCAGATGTCCTGACTGTCGTGCTTGCGGGCGTTGACAAAGCCCTGCTGCTCGGCAATTTCCCGTACCTGCGTCTTATGCAAGCCGCCCAGCGGGAACAGCGTGTGCGCCAGCTGCTCCTGCGTCATCGCGTACAGAACATAGCTCTGATCCTTGCTGTCGTCCAGCGCCTTCTTCAGCAGCCAACGACCGGACGGCGCATCATAGTCAATGCGGGCATAGTGACCGGTGGCAATATAGTCGCACTCGATCTCCCGTGCGCGGTGGTAAAACCGCTCAAATTTCAAATACCGATTGCAGTCAATGCAGGGGTTCGGGGTGACGCCGGTTTCATAAGCGTGCACAAAGCGGCAGATAACGTCCTTTTGAAAGGTTTCCGTGAAGTTAAAGACAAAGAAATCCATATCCAGACGGTTCGCCACACTGCGTGCGTCAAACACATCGTCAATGCTACAGCAGGTAGACTGGCGGGATTCCCCGATGGTTTCGTTATCGTACAGGCGCATCGTCGCGCCAATGCAATCATAGCCCTGCTGACCGAGCAGATAGGCGGTAACGCTGGAATCCACGCCGCCGCTCATCGCAACCAATACACGGCTCATACAGCTGCACTCCTCTCTAGGTGGGATGGGCAAAAGCAAAGCCCTCTCAAAACGAGGGAGGGCTTTGCGAACTATCTGTGAATTAAATCGTGTCGATGACAATACCGTGGTCATCCGCGCTCAGATTCGCACCGGCGAGCGGATGCTCCCATGCGGCAATGATGCGGTTGGCAAGATCGTCCTCAATGTGCTTCTCAATGGTGCGGCGCAGATTACGTGCACCGTACTTGACGGAGAACGACTCCTCCACCAGCCAGTCAACCGCCTTGTCATCCCATGTCAGGCGAACGCCGGTTTCCGCCAGCGAGTCGCGCAGCTGACCCAACAGGATACCGGCGATCTGGCGGAAATCCTCCTTGGTCAGGTGGTCAAACGGAATAATCTCATCAATGCGGTTGAGGAATTCCGGACGCATCAGCTCACTGAGCGCCTTCATCGCCTTGTTCTCGCCCTGCTCCGACACCGACTTACCGAAGCCGACCGAGCCGCTGCCGTGGCGATCCGAACCGGCGTTGGAGGTCATGATGATGACCGTATGCTCAAACGAAACCGTGCGTCCCTGCGCGTCCGTGATGCGACCGTCATCCAGCACCTGAAGCAGAACGTTCAGAACGTCCGGATGCGCCTTCTCGATTTCGTCAAACAGGACGACCGAATACGGACGGCGGCGAATCTTCTCGGTCAGCTGACCTGCCTCGTCAAAGCCGACATAGCCCGGAGGCGAACCGATCATACGCGATACCGTGTGCTTTTCCATATATTCCGACATATCCAGACGGATCAACGCTTCCGGCGTGTCGAACAGATCCTCTGCCAATGCTTTGACCAGCTCAGTCTTGCCGACACCAGTCGGACCGACAAACAGGAAGGAAATCGGCTTTTTCTTCGGGCTGATTCCGGCGCGCGAACGGCGAACCGCATGTGCCACCGCCGTCACGGCTTTGTTCTGACCGACGACACGGCGATGCAGACGCTCCTCCATACCGGTCAGGCGGGAGAATTCCTCCTCGCAGACCTTGGAGGACGGCACGCCCGTCCACAGCTCGATGACCGACGCGAGATGCTCCGATGTCAGCTCCGGTACCGGAATCTGACGCAGCTCCTCCAGCTGGTTTTGCACCTGAAGCTCACGGCTCTTGAGCGTCGCCATGCGTTCATACACCTCATTGCTCTGCTCAATTTGCAGCAGATTGTCCTGCTCGGTGTGGATGTCATCCAGCTCATCGCTCAACGCCGGAAGCTCCGCCGTCACCGGAGAGTCCAGATTCAGACGGGAGCAGGCTTCATCAATCAGGTCAATTGCCTTATCCGGCAGGAATCGATCGTTGATATAGCGCTCCGACAAAAGCGCCGCCTGATGGCAGATCTCATCCGAAATCGCCACACCGTGGAATGTCTCATAATACCCGCGGATACCCTTGAGAATCTCCGTCGTATCTTCAATCGACGGCTCTTCAATCGTCACCGGCTGAAAGCGGCGCTCCAGTGCGGCGTCCTTCTCGATGTATTTGCGGTACTCGGCGTAGGTAGTCGCACCGATGACCTGAATTTCACCGCGTGACAGCGCCGGCTTCAGAATGTTGGCGGCGTTCATCGAGCCTTCGGCGTCACCCGCACCAACGATGTTGTGCACCTCGTCAATGACCAAAATGATATTTCCGAGCGACTTGATTTCGTCGATTAGTCCCTTCATGCGTCCCTCGAACTGACCGCGAAACTGCGTTCCGGCAACCAGAGAGGTCAGGTCGAGCAAATGAACCTCTTTCTTTCGCAGCTTATACGGCACCTCGCCGCGGGCAATGCGCAGAGCAAGACCCTCGGCAACCGCCGTCTTGCCGACACCCGGCTCACCGATGAGACACGGATTGTTCTTCTGGCGGCGGTTCAGGATCTGAATCACACGTTCCGTCTCAACCTCGCGTCCAACGATATTGTCCAGCTTGCCATTGCGTGCGCGCGCCGTCAAATCCGTACAGTATGCCGTCAGATTCTTGCGCTTTTTGCGCTCGCGCTTGGCATCGCGTGCTTTCTTTTCCTCGGTTTGCTTGGCGCGTTCGCCTCGCTCCCCCATCGGCGCGATGTCGTCCGCGTCCTGCTGGTGGGAAAACAGCTTGCCCGTGAACGGGAAGGTTTGCGTGCGGTTGAAGTCCGGCTCATCGTCCTCATCCTCATCGTCCTCGTGCTCATGCGTATCATCGTCCTCATCGGAGTCCTCCGGAGCATGGCTGACAAACATATCCGGCAGCATGGAGCTAAACGAGCCCATTTCTTCCGAAAGATGGTCGAGGTCATCGTCTGAAATCCCCATCTGCTGCATGATGCCGTCCAGCGGCTTCAGCCCCAGATCGCGGGCGCATTTCAGACAGTAGCCC
>CAVBHI010000118.1:0-4176 GCA_963595115.1 bacterium | reverse complement strand
CGATAATGCCGCGCACCTTGGCTGCGCTGGTCTCGCCGTTCTCAATCGCCTCACGTCCCAGCTTGAGTGCGCGCGACAGGCACAGTGCCGCCTGACGCTCCTCGGCGCTCAGGTAGGTATTGCGGGAGCTTTTTGCCAAACCGTCCGGCTCACGGACAATCGGACAGCCGCAAACCTCCAGCGGGAAGTTCAGGTCGCGTACCATACGGCGGATGATGGACAGCTGCTGCGCGTCCTTCTGCCCGAAATACGCGCGATCCGGCTGGACAATATGGAACAGCTTGCTGACGACGGTGCACACGCCGCGAAAATGAATCGGACGGGACGCACCGCACAAACCGGCGCTCAGATCCTCCACCTTAACATACGTATAGAAGTCAAAATCCTTGCCATACATCTCTTCCACGGACGGATGGAAAATCAAATCTCCGCCGCCCGCTTCCACTACCGCAATGTCGTGCTCCAAATCGCGCGGATAGCTGTCCAAATCCTCATTCGGACCGAACTGGATCGGATTGACAAAGTCCGAGACGACCGTGCGGTCGTTTTCCTTTACGGATCGTGCGATCAGGCTTTTGTGACCGTCATGCAGATAGCCCATGGTCGGAACAAGACCGACAGACAGACCTTCCTTGCGCCACTGTGCGACCTGTTCGCGCACCTCAGCGACTGTTTCTACTACGTTTACCATGATTGTGCTACACTCCTGTACATGAACAAATGAGATAATAACGATCGTGCTTTCCGAATGGGAAGCCGCTTACTTGAGCTGCTCCAAAATGGACTCATCCATCTTAAAGGTATGTGCCGGAACCTCTGGGAACGCGCCGCTCTCCACTTGCTCAATATAGCTGCGGAAACCGGCGGTCATCAACTCGCCGACGTTGGCAAACGCCTTGGAGAATTTCGGCGTAAAGCCGCCATACATGGCAAGCATATCCTGATAGACCAGAACCTGACCGTCACAATCCGGACCTGCGCCGATGCCAATGGTCGGAATTTCCAGCTCCTCCGTGATGCGCTTGGCAAGCAGATGCGGTACGCATTCCAGCACAACGGCATACGCACCGGCATCCTGAATGGCACGGGCGTCATCCAAAATCTTCTGTGCCTGCGAGGCATCCTTCCCCTGTACCTTAAAGCCGCCAAAAGCGTTGACAGACTGCGGTGTCATGCCGATGTGTGCGCAGACCGGAATATCCGCGCGGGTGATGGCGCGAATCTGCTCTACAACCGCAGCGCCGCCCTCCAGCTTGACTGCGCCCGCACGACCTTCCTTTATCAGTCGCCCTGCGTTGACCACCGCGTCATATACGGACGCTTGATAGGACAGAAACGGCATGTCCGCAACCACCAACGCGTTCTTTGCGCCGCGCGTGACCGCGCGGGTATGGTGAATCATATCCTCCATCGTGACGGACAACGTGTCCTCATAACCTAACATGACCATGCCCAGCGAATCGCCGACTAAGATGGAGTTTACACCGGCTTCGTCAATAAGCCGTGCCGTCGAATAGTCGTATGCCGTGAGCATGGTCTGCTTTCGATGTTCTTTTTTTGCCTGCTGAAACGTCAGTACCGTGTTTTTCATAAAAAACCCTCCAAATAGCTTGTGAGGGCGGTGTCGTCTCGTTCAGGATGCTTTTCCTGTGCAATCGCGCACAGCTTTTCCGTTAAGCGGGCGTAAAGCGCCTGCTCCTGTGGTTCCAGACACGCCATGTGGCGCTGAATGGTACCGAGATCGCCGCGTTCTGCCGGTCCCGTGAGTGCCTGTTTCGGACCTTTCTGACAGATGCTCTCCGCATTGCCGAGAATAAGCGGGGTGAGCGCCGTCAGGGCTTGCTGGCGGGTAAACCCGCATTGCTCCAGCAGCTGCATTCCCCACGCAGACAGACCAACCGCCAAATTACTGACCACACATGCAGCCAGATGGTAGCGGGGCTTATCCTGCGCGGCAATGACCGCTGTCTGTGCACCGCAGCGGAGCAAAAGCTCCTTCATCGCCTGGGCGGCATCCTCGTCACCCTCCAGCGTAAAAAATGCGCCGCGCAGCGTCTTCCAAGATTCCAGCCGATCGCTGACTGCCACAAGCGGATGAACCGAGCACACGTGCGCGCCCTGCTGTGCCAACGGGGCAAACACCTCACTGGTCAGCGCACCGCTGCAATGGCAGATGCATTTCTCTTTTACGGGCAGCGCCGCAAGCTGTTGACCGATGGCAGGAAGCACGCCGTCCGGCGTGGTGACAAACAGGGTATCGCTTGCCTGTACCATGTCCTCCATAGCGGTAAATGCGGTGGATGAAGTATATTCTGCTGCCTGTATGGCGCTCGCCGGACTGCGGCTGTAAAAACCGGTCAACGGAATGCCGGTATGGGCAAACCATCGCCCCAGCGATGTGCCGACCTTGCCAGCGCCGATAATTCCAATATTCATGCGACCACCTCCGTGTCAATTGGTGAGATGATCCCTGTTGCGCAGTCCCCCTCCGGTCAAAACGGATATGGGCTGAGCCGTAAAAAGGTGGAAAAGCGCCGAGCCTTTCGCTCGAACGAAAAAGTATCCGGTGCCGTTTGGAGCAGGTCGTTCGCCGACTGGTCGTCCGCCGCAGTCCAATACCGCCCGTTCCTTACTACTTTATCATATTTTCCCCGTTCCCGCAATCACAAACCGGAACAAAATATCGGTTTCTCGGCAGAGGTTCTTCATGCGTTTTTTGGAGTAAACGCGTTGCCTTGCAGGAGAAACACGAAGAAATCCTGTTGCATTTTAACAAAAAAGCTATCCGTATGAAACATTGAATTTTTGTAAGGTAAGCCGCTGCCGGAAGGCAAAAACGCTTATTTATAAAATGTAACAGGGTTAAATTGTAAAAACAGAGGAAACAAGAAACATTTTTCCTTCCAAGAAAGCGCGGAAGCCATCACATCATTCCGGCGGATTTCTAAAAATATATGTTATTTTGCTATATATATCAAAAACGCATTGCAATTGCGCCGCCAAATATACTATAATAAATATATCTTTAAGCGGGAATGCGGAATCTAATTTGAGACATCATTTTCTCCAATTCTCACATTCTGTCTCCTTCTTATGAGATTTTTTTGGTTATTAGTATTATTTATGTTCTCAATAGGAGGCTGCACTTCATGACACACAAGATTGTTGATCTTTGTGAATCCTCTGCACTGACCGACTTGAAATTATTTCAATTTGGCATCAGCGAGTATTCCTCAAAGAATCCGGATCGTTCGATCCTTGGCGCCCACTATGTCATACATTATGTGGCAAGCGGCATCGGTACGGTACGTATCGGCAACGGCGCGTATTCTATCGCATCCGGGTCGGTTTTCGTATTGTTCCCCAATCAGGTTCGCCAGATCATTCCGGAAGAGAATGAAACATTGACCATCCATTGGGTTGAGCTGGAAGGAAATGTGCTACTTCCGGAATTCAACCGATTGAATTTGTCCTCCAATAGTCCCATGCTGCCGCTGCATGTACAGCCCGGCATATCGCGCACGGAGACCGCGTTTACGCAGCTGCTGGAATCCAGACGCGAAAACGAAGCCTGTCAGCTGGGTCGCTGCTGGGCGATACTCGGTGCACTGCTGGAGGAGACCGCGCAGATCAAGCCGCAGCGTCTGGGCAATCAGCGCCGCCGCTATGTCGAGCAGGCAATGGATTTGATCCAGAAAAATTATATGCACGACATCACGGTAGAGGACATTGCGGAGTACTGCGGACTAAACCGCAGCTATCTGGGCAAGCTGTTCCGCGATGAGACCGGCAAGAGCACGCAGGAATACCTGATTGAGTATCGTATGGAGGTTGCCTGCCGCTATTTGAGCGAGACGACTGCCCCCATTGGTACGATCGCACTGTCGGTCGGGTATCAGAATCAGCTGCATTTTTCCCGTGCGTTCCGCAAGACCTTCGGTCTTTCTCCACGCGATTGGCAGAAGGAGCATCGCATGCGGGAGGCAGAGCGCGCTTCCCAAAATACCGATGAATAACCGCCATATCGTTTTGAAAAAAGGTCCTGTAACAAAGAGACTGCTCCCGCAGTCTCTTTTTCTGTGCAAAGACGATATGCTATCCGCAAACGCACAGCAAAATTCCCAAAAAAGTCCCCGACACAAATGTATCGGGGACTTCTATACTTTTTTGGGGATT